>NZKC01000039.1 GCA_002692475.1 Candidatus Pelagibacter sp. | reverse complement strand
GGAACAATTATTGCTAGTGGTCCAAGTTGTTCTGAGCAAGGATCAGGTAGATGGTTGCCAAAACCATCGGATACATTAAACAAATTTGTTTTAATGTCAAAACCGAGTGTAGGTTATAAAGAGATACCTCTTCTTTGGATAAATATGGTTGATGTCAGTAAAATGATTGGATTTATTTTACCTGACTGGATTGCTGATATATTACCTGGAGATTATCCTGTTCACACAAAAGATGGAATTGTTAAACAAAACTTTAAAGGTAAAGTTTTAAAATTTGTAACAGGTGATTTTAAATTATTTAAAATACCTGTTCCCTATGGTCATATATGGGATTCTTTTTTAAGAGTTTTCTTAGGATTAGTATTTGGAATAATTATAGGAGTACCTCTAGGATTGTTNATGGGTTTAAANAGATTTGCNAAAGGTTTTTTTGATCCATTAATTGAACTTTATAGACCTGTTCCACCTTTGGCATGGGCACCATTAATTATTTCNGTATTAGGTATAGATAATACCGGTAAAGTATTTTTACTTTTNATGGTGTCTTTATCTATNATGATCATTTCNGCAAGAGCTGGNGCATCTGGAACTCAATTATCTAAAATACATGCAGCACATTCTCTTGGTGCATCAAAAAGGCAAATNTTAAGATANGTNATATTCCCAAANTCACTTCCAGAAATTCTAACTGGAATTAGAGTAGCGGTTGGTATGTGTTGGGGTACANTAGTTGCTGCTGAATTTTTAGCTGGAACTACTGGTATAGGTTTTGTTGAAAATGTCGCAAAAAAATACTTTCAGTATGAAGTTATTTGGATAACTATATTTATTATGGGTATGCTGGGACTTTTATTCGACGTTACTTTGAGAAAAATAATCGATAAAACTATTCCATGGCGTGGAAAAGGATAATAATTGCTTTATTTTTAATTTCATCTGTTGTTGAGGCTGATGAAGTTAANCTAANTAAAATTGTATCTTTAAATCAACCATGGGGCTCATCATTTATCAATGATGAAGAAATAATTCTCACAGAAAAAGAAGGAAAAATTAAAATAGTAAACATTAATACNAAGGNTATTTTAGATATTGAACANAATTTAAATTTCTTAGTNTATGGACAAGGNGGTTTATTAGATATTTTGNACAAAGATCAAGATNTATGGATATCATANTCTGAAGACAGAGGNGATTGGAAAACTAGTACCTCNATTGNTAAAGCAAAACTNAATANAAAAAAATTATCTTTTTCAAATATATTTCAAGCAAATCCACCAATTGACTCTGGTTATCATTTTGGATCAAGNCTAGTTATCAAAGATAATTATTTATTTGCTTCTGCTGGAGAAAGAGGTCAAGGCATGATTGCTCAAGATCCAACCTCTCATCCTGGAAGTATAATCCGAATTCATTTAGATGGTGGTATCCCCAAAGATAATCCAAGATTTATGGGTAAAGATAATTGGTTGCCTGAAATTTTTCAGATAGGTATTAGGAATCCTCAGGGACTTTTCTTGTCCCCTTTTGATCAAAAAGTTTATATGTCAAACCATGGAGCAAAAGGTGGAGATTGGTTTGGTGAAGTCAAAAAAGGAGAAAACTATGGATGGAAAATTTTAGGATGGGGCGGAAAAAATTATAGTGGAACAAAAATCGGTCCTAAATGGAAACCTGGTTTCACTAAAGCAATACAGTACTGGGTTCCATCAATTGCAGTTAGCGCAATAACAATTTATAAAGGAAATGAATTTAAGGAATGGAATGGTTTAGCTTTAATTACTTCTTTGAAAGATATGTCGTTAAGATCTCTTGATTTTTCTAACCTTCAAGATGTTAAAGAAAAAGTGATTTTTAAAAATCAAATTGGACGAATAAGAGATATACAAGTGCATCCAACCACTGGTAAGATATATTTTTTAACTAAAGATGCACTATGGTTGATGGAAAAAATTTAAAAAAAATACTGACAAAGATTTTTATTAATCATGGTTTAAGTCAAAATCATGCAAATATTTCTTCTAATGCATTAATTAATGCTGAGTTAGTTGGGGCACATACACATGGCCTAGCAAGATTAAAAATGTATTGTGATAGAATTAATAAAAAAGTTATTAATCCAAAAGCGAAAATCAAAATTAAAAAAATTTCTCAATCTATTTCACAAGTTGATGCTAATAGCAGCATTGGTTTTGTTGCAGCTGATATAGGTATTAAAGAGGCAATTAAAAATGCAAAAAAGACAGGTATTGGTTTAGTTGGTATCAAAAATAGTGGACATTATGGACTTTCAGGTTATTACGCAGAACAAGCTGTCAAAAAAAACTTAATAGTTTTTTGTTTCACTAATGCACCTCCAGCTATTGCTCCTCACGGTTCAAAAAAAAGGCTTTTTGGAACTAATCCTATTTGTTTTGGATCACCAACNACNTCTAAAGTACCATTTATTTTAGATACNTCAGTCTCAGAAATTAATAGAGGTAAAATTAGAGTTGCAGCCAAAACAGGTAAGAAAATTCCTGTTGGTGTTGCTTTAGATAAATTTGGTAAACCCACTACAGATGCAAAAAAAGCATTATTGGGTGTTCAATTACCCTTGGGTGGATTTAGGGGTTCTGGTTTAGCCTGGATGATAGATATTTTAAGTGGCGTTATGACTGGAGCTAACCACGGTGGAAAAGTAAAAGATCCTTTTGACGATTTTTCAGGACCGCAAAATGTTGGACATATGTTCATTGCAATAAAACCAAATCTTTTTGTTGGAAATTTCAGTCAAAGAATAAAGGAGAATATCAAAAGGGTTAAAAGATTACCAAAAATTAAAGGTGTTAAAGAAATTCTGTATCCAGGGCAAAATAAATTTAAAAGGTTCAAAAAGAATTTAAATAAGAAAATATATATATCTGAAAGTATTAAAAAAGATCTAGAATATTTAAATGCTAAATAAAGAAAATTTAATTAATATTTTTGTAAAACTTTTAGAGGTTGCCAAACTATCATATGATGACTTTAATGCTGCTGATGCAAAAATTGGTGATGGTGATTTAGGAATAACAATTTTAAATGGTTTACAAGAAATAAATTTGAATATAGATAAATTTAATAATGATATGGGTGCAAATTTCATGATTTGCTCTCAAGCTTTTGTTAAAAAATCTGGTTCAAGCTTTGGTACTTTAATTGCATTTTCTTTTATGAATATTTCTAAAAATTTTAAAGGTAAAAGTGAGTGTAATCATGAGGAAATTTTAAATATTTTTGAAACATGTTTAAAAACAGTACTTGAAAGAGGAAAGACTAAACTTGGTGATAAAACCATCGCCGATAGTNTAGATANTATAATTAAGNAACTTAAAAAAAATCAAAATTACTCTGANGTTATNAAATCTGCAACAAAACAAGCGTTAGAAAACTTTAAAGGTAAAAAAATATTAATTGGCAGAGCTAGAATGTTTGAGGATAAAACTAAAAATTTAGATGATCCAGGTATGTTTGCATTTAATAGGTTGGCAGAAGGCTTTTAAGAATTATTTTTTTCTCTTTTTTAATCCAAGCTTATCGCTGTGTCTAAGTCTTANAATTACAATTGCAGANGCAATTAAAACTATTGCTACCGCTTCATANACCAGTGCAGAAGGATCCATTTCTTTTCCTTGAAGAATTATAAATCGGGCTAAAGCNGTAATGGCTATCAATAATGGTAAAGTAATACTTATGGATTGCTGATCCCAAAAAACTCTGACCATTGCAAGAACTTCTAAATATAGAAACATTAATAATAAATCAGCTAAGGTAACATTCTTATTTTCAAACATTGTAAAAATTTCAATTCCTACAGCAATTATTGTGCTTATTAAAATAATTATAAGCAAAATTAATTGAACATTTTTAGTAATCTTTTCCATTATTTCCCTTTAGTAAACGGTAACCATTTCTCAAATGCCGATTTATCTGGACCGTCATAAGGTATCTTATATGAGTTCGTATTTGTCAATACTTCAATACCTTTTGAAAAAACAAACATAAAAACAATAATAAATACAAGTGCCATAATCTTAAATGGGCTATAATTTTTTACTCTAAATACGCTTGATGATTGAGCTTCTGCTTTATGGAACTGTTTAAATGTCCAGTATGTAGCAAAAATTAGTCCAACGTGTGCTACAAAAACTCCAGCCCATCCAAAAGCAAAAGTTGCATATGAAAATACATACAAACTAAACACAGTAGACCAAATAAAACTTAAGACTAACAACATTTGTAACCTTACAGTTTTGGGTAAAGCTCTTAAGTCATTTTTTGTATCATCAAACAATATGTTTGCTGCATCTTTTAACCAATTTTTTAACGAATCCATGTGCGTAACCTAGTTTAAAAAAACTATAGTTAGACATGACAAATTGTCCAGCAAATTATGAAATTGTTATAGTTTTACTGAAATCTTTTATGTCCTTTATGAGTAAATCTGGTTCTTCAAGAGCAGCAAAATGACCGCCTCTTGGCATTTCAGTCCATCTTTTTACATTATAAATTCTTTTAACATACGATTTTGGTGCCCATTCTAAGTATTCTTTTGGGAATTTTGCTATTGCTGTTGGTACTTTGATTGGTAATCTTTTTTTGGGAAGAGATCTACCACCCTCTTCTCTTCTTCCATAATAAATCCAAGTAGATGTACTAAAAGTACTTGTTACTAAATAAATCATAATATTAGATAGCAATAGATCTTTGGAATATACACTCTCTATATTATTGTTTTTTAAATCAGACCAACTTTTCATTTTTTCAATTATCCATGCAGCTACTCCTACTGGACTGTCTATCATTGCATAACTTAAAGTTTGAGGTTTTGTAGCTTGTTGCGTTCTATATCCATCTTCAATTTTTTGATCAGCTTTAAATTTTTCCTCCCATTTTTTTTCTTGTTTGTTTATTGGCCCATCTGGATGTCGAACAATAAGAATATTTAAGTGTATAGCAGAACAGTTCTTAGGAAAGTCATATGCTAACCAAGTTGCAATAGTTCCACCAAAATCTCCTCCTTGTGCAATATATTTTTTATAACCNAGGACTTTTGTCATAAGTATATTAAATATTTTTGCCATTCTTCTAGGTCCAATTGGTTGGATTGGTTTTCCTGAAAAACCAAAACCAGGTAAAGATGGCACAACTACATCAAATGAATCTTCTTTTCTTCCTCCATACTTTTCGGGATGNGCAAGTTTATCAATAATATCTAAAAATTCTATGATTGATCCAGGCCATCCGTGATTTAATATTATTGGTTTAGGATTTGGACCACTACCCTTTTCGTATATGAAGTGTATATCTAAATTTTCAATTTTTTTTTTAAAGTTTTTAAATTTGTTTATTTTTTTTTCAGTTTTCTTCCATTTATATTTATATAACCAATAGTCTGAAATTTTTTTCATGAAACTCAAATTGGTTCCATACAACCATTTATTGTCCTTAGGCATATTTTGCCATGGATAATTTTTCACTTTTAAATATATATTACTTAGTATTTTGTTTGAAATATCTACTTTGAATGGTTTTATCATTTATAATTAGTATATATATTTTTCAATTTAAAATATAAAAATACTTATGAAAAAAATTATAAATAAACCAGCTGATTTTGTTGCNGAATCTATAGATGGTTTAATTAAATCACATCCTGAAATTTATTCTCTCGCAAAAGATAATAGTAGTGTTGTTACTAGAGCTAAAAAGTCATCAAATAAAGTTGGATTAGTAACAGGTGGAGGTTCTGGACATTTGCCAGTTTTTACTGGTTACATAGGTAAAGGATTTTTAGATGCTTGTGCTATCGGATCTGTTTTTGCATCACCATCCGTTGAACAAATGCTATCGGCTATAAAAAATGCTGATAATGGAAATGGAGTTTTGTGCATAATTGGAAATTATGGTGGTGATGTAATGAATTTTGAAATGGCTTGTGAAATGGCAGAGGCAGAAGGGATTAAAACAAAAAAAGTAATTGTTGCTGATGATATTGCTAGTGCCGGTAAAGATGAAAAAGATAAAAGAAGAGGAATAGCTGGTATGATATTTGTTTTTAAGGTTTCCGGGGCCATTGCAGAAAATGGAGCTTCATTAAATGAAGTTCATAAAATTGCCACTGATGTAAATAATAATATAAGAACTCTGGGAGTAGCTTTATCACCGTGTATCTTGCCAGAGGCTGGTAAACCTACTTTTGAAATAGATTCTGATGAAATTGAAATTGGAATGGGTATTCATGGTGAACCAGGAATTAAAAGAGAAAAATTAAAAAGTGCTAATGAATTAGTTGATGATCTATACAAAAGAATTATGGAAGATTCAGAATTAAAAAATAATGATGAGGTGGCAATTATGATTAATAGCTTAGGAGCAACCCCTCTAGAGGAACTTTACATAGTCTCTAAAAGAATAAATGAAAATCTTACTAATTCTAAAATAAATAATGTAAAAACTTATGTTGGAAGATACGCAACTTCAATGGAAATGGCAGGCATGTCCATAACTACTTTAAAATTAAATAATGACTTAAAAAAATATCTTTTTGCAGATAGCAAATGCCCCTTTTGGAATAATTAAAATGCTTTCAGATAAAGAAATAGTTTGTCCACATAATTTATTAGAGGTAGCACATCAAAAAAAAGGGGTTCCTGCTGCAATTGTAAATGCTGGAAAACCTCTTCCAATGCAATCAACAATGGATGCAGTTAATGAAAATTTGATAATACCTATTTTAATAGGAGATAAAATTGAAATTCAAAAATGTGCTGATGAACTAAAATTTGATATATCAAAGTTTGAGATCATTCATGAACCAATTGAAAATAAAACAGCAAATATTGCNGCAAAATTAGCTTCTGAAGATAAAGTAAAAATAATTGTAAAGGGACACATCCACACTGATGTTCTTATGAAAGAAGTTCTTAAACGTGAGTATAATTTATTAGGTAAAAATAGAATGAGTCATATATGGCATATGACTTTAGAAAAAGATGATCAACCTTTAATCATTACTGATGGTGCTTTAAATGTTCAGCCAAATGTAAAAACAAAAATGCATATATTAAGAAATGTAATTGATTTTTGTAATCGTATTGGGATTGTTAAACCAAAAGTTTCTATATTATCTGGAACGGAAGAAGTTTTAGAAAGTGTTCAAAGCTCTTTAGATGCAAAAGAAATTACTGAATTAGCTAAAAAAGAAAAATTAAATGCAGATGTATTTGGCCCATTAGCATTTGACAATAGTATTTCAAAGAAATCTGCCACTATAAAAGGAATAAAAAATACTGTTGCAGGTTCTGCGGATGTTTTATTGGTACCTAGTTTTGAAACTGGCAATGGTCTTGTAAAAATGATGATATATTTTATGGGTGCGTGTGCTGCAGGAGTTGTTGTNGGTGGAAAAATTCCTGTAGTTATTACAAGTAGATCTGATGATGCTCCAGCAAGATTAGCATCGATTGCAGCTGCAGTTGTTGCATTGGATTAGTTTTTGATTTAGAATTTTATTTATAAAATGCCAATTAAATATATTAAAAAATCTCCAAAAACCTCATCGACNGATGATAATAAAACTAAAGAAATAGTACAAAAACTTCTAAATGATTTAGAGAAATCCAGAGAAGATGGATGTAAGGAGCTTACTAAAAAATTTGATAAATATGATGGTGAAATAATAGTATCTAAAGAAAAAATTGAAGAAATTAAAAAATCCTTAGATCAAAAAACTAAGGATGATGTTCAATTTTCATATGAAAGAGTTAGAAAATTTGCTGAAGCCCAATTAAAAAACTATGGTCAAGATTTTGAAGTNGAATTATCAGATGGCTTATATGCTGGACAAAAACTAATCCCTGTCAATACAGCTGGTTGTTACATACCTGGTGGAAGATTTGCCCATATAGCTTCTGCTGTCATGAGTGTCACCACTGCTAAAGTTGCTGGAGTAAAAAATATTATTGCGTGTAGTCCACCAAAAGAAAATATTGGTGCCCATCCAGCAATAATTTACACTGCTAATTTATGTGGTGCAGATACAATTTTAAATCTTGGGGGNGTACCAGCGATAGCAGCTATGACTTATGGAATGTTTGGAAATACGGCTGCTGATATTTTAGTTGGGCCTGGTAATCAATTCGTTGCAGAAGCAAAAAGAATTTTATTTGGAAAAGTTGGTATTGATTTATTTGCAGGACCAACAGAAATTGCAGTGATAGCAGATGAAAGTGCTGATCCTGAAATTGTTGCAGTTGACTTAGTTGGACAAGCGGAGCACGGTTATAATTCACCGGCATGGCTTTATACAACAAGTAAAAAGCTTGCAGACGANGTAATAAAAAGAGTTCCAGAATTAATTTCAAAATTACCTGATATGCCAAGAGCTAGTGCTGAGGCAGCTTGGAGAGATTATGGTGAAGTAATTTTATGTGACACTGATGAAGAAATGGCTACCATTAGTGACGAATATGCTCCAGAACATTTAGAAGTTCAAACAAAAAATCTCAAATGGTTTCATGATAGACTTAAAAATTATGGTTCACTCTTCATTGGAGAAGAAACAACTGTTGCATATGGTGATAAATGTTCAGGAACTAATCATATTTTACCAACAAAAGGCGCAGGTCGATACACGGGTGGATTATTTGTTGGAAAATTTATTAAAACATTAAGTTTTCAAAGAATGACTAAAGAATCTACAAAAGAAGTTGGTGCTGCTGCAGCAAGAATTTCTAGATATGAAGGTATGGAAGCCCATGCTAGAACTGGTGACGTAAGACTTAGAAAATATGGTTACTCNAATTAGTGACAGCTAATATTAAATTTCTTTAATCTTCAATAATTATAAGTCTAAAATTTATTAGATATTTCTAGACTTGCACCATAATCTGGGATTTCACCAATGAAATTATAATTTGAGCTCATTTTGATATCAAAACTATTTAAATTTCTTTTATAAGTTAAAGACGCTTTGTCATTATCTAAAGTCATAGCATATTCGATATCATCTATTGGAACATATCCTAATAATAAATAAAGCTCATTTACATAGCCTTTTCCAGATGCACCAAATCTTTCAAAATTTGTTACTATTGACCAACCTGATATAGAAGTTACGTCAAAACCATAACCAATTCTGTAATTGTGTTTTGATTTATTATTTGCTTTGTATTCATAGATAGTGCTTTGACTATTTACATAATAAAACTCAGCTTTTGAAGAAGGACTTAAATCTCCAACGTATTCCAATCTTCCATGGTGATTTATTATTTTTTCATCTTCTTTATCAGTTGTATCAAATAGCACTCCGATAGTAGCTAAAGCAGTTTTGATATTTTGATCTCTATAAATTAATGAGTCAGATAAACTATTACCTAGCGTCGTTTTTTCTCTAAACGCCTCAAGTTTTGTATAACCTAAATCTAATTTTATTCCTGGATTAAAATTAATTTCATCCTCATGTAATCTTTTTCCAAAATTAATTGAACTAAATATTTGCTGTCCATCCCTAACACCCTTCAAAGTATTACCATTTATCACTCTCTTATGATCAATATCTAATAAGTTTAATCCAATAATACCGTCTGTGAAATAATCGTTATCTTCAATTTTCGTTCCATAAATTGCTAGGCTATATGAGTCAGTATTTAAGTTTGTGCCCCTACTTCCAATATCAATATTTTCATTTCCATATTGAAACACATAACCATACATTACGTCTCTGTTATCTCTTTTTATTTTATCAGCACCTATAGATATTCCATGACTATGAATATCACGAGAGGAAGTATTATTTGTGGGCTTTCTACCAAAACTTACTCTTCCCTCACTCCATTGAAACCAATCATCACTTTTATAAGTTCTATCTTTTTCTTTTTTAAAACTTTCAAGAGTGTTTACTAACTTAGTAATTTTTTTATTTGTAAAATCAAACTCAGCATTAAGATTTGTTAAATTATCTTTATTTTTATGTCTTCTTAACCATTCAGTTCTATGAAAAATTGGAAGAGTATTATTTCTGATTAAACGTTTAGCTGACTCTACATTNGCTTCAATAATAGCTTTTACATCAGCATTAGTTGATGCATCTTTACAGGTTATAGTACCAGCACAATCAANATCATATTCATAAATAACATTATCACCTGAACTACTTCCATCATCTCCNGTAACGTATAATTTTGTAAAATTAGATGAAAANTGAAATCCTCTGATTTCTCCAGTTTNAGAAGATATTGAAAANGTNGTTGCTTGAAGGGTTATTGTAGTAACATCGTAAGGAGCAGATAATGAATATTTTTTAATATCATCATCACCATTTCCAGCAAGATACATNGTGTTTCCATCTGNACTTAATTGTATATTTCTTACATTTGTCTCTTCAAAACTTGANCAGATTTGATTAGTTGCNGTCGAAATATCCCAAGGAGTAGTTAAATCATAATGAGCTACTTTTTTATTACCTTGACTNGCAACAAATACTCTNGTNCCATCNGGTTTNAAATCTAATCCTCTTGCTTGAACACTTGTAAAACATCCNGTNTTNATATCTTTGAAAGAAGTCCANGATAAAGTTGAAGNGTCCCAAGGTGTTGAAAGNGTAAATTGTTCAATGGAAACTCTNGCAGCACTTTCNCTTCTAATAANATACATTTCAGTTCCATCNGGTTTAAATTCNATCGCATGAGGGTTATCCATTATACTTAAGAAAAAACCCTCNCCTATTGNTAAAGNTGATTTTCTAAGTTTNGTNGCAGTNCTCACATCAAAAGGTATGCTTAACGAATACTCTATAACTGATTGATCNTCATCGGTATCTTCGGTGGTATATANCCTNGTACCATCTGGTTTTATAAATATTCCTCTTAAGTGATCAGTATCTGTTGAAATATCTTTTGATTGTTTAAATTGCAAATTA
>NZKC01000038.1 GCA_002692475.1 Candidatus Pelagibacter sp. | reverse complement strand
TATTTCAGATGACTCATTGATTTTTTTAAATAATTTAATTTTTTCTATGATTATCGCCCAAGAATATATTGAACAAGCTATAAGAATAATTATGACAGACTTAACTACAAAGTCTGCTCTTACGAATAGTTGTATTAAAGAAAAATCTGTATTACTTGCTAAGCCAACTGCTTGTGATGTTATATCTGCTTCCATTTAAATTATTTCACACTTAATTGTGTCATCAATTTGTCTGAACTAATGTTTATGCCTAATCTGATCTTAAATTTTCATAAAAAAAGCTCGCAATAAGCATTGCGTCTGCTTTATTTGCATCTTTTTTTTTTGATAAATTGATTGAAAAATAAGGAAATATCTCAATTGCCTTTGTNCTACTAGCATCTTTTTCTGTATTAATGAGGTTAAAATATTTTTTCCACTTAGCTGGTCTTACAAAATACATCGACAAATTCATAGCTGAGCAAATACCTTTAAGTACTCCAAAGGATTGTCCAAAATTAAACATACTAGTTACACCCTGGCCAGGCATTGCCGAAACATGTTCAATAACAACTTTGATGTCATTTTTATTTAAACTTTTAATTCTTAAAGAAATTTCATTAAAAATTTGTGAACTATTAACTTGTTTTTTATTTTTTTTTCCTTCAGCCATACTAGGCATCTCAATTACATCAATAATTTTTCCATCTTTCATAAAGCAAATTGCTCCAGAAATGCCAGGGTCAATTCCAATAATAAACATTAATTACTCACAATTTTAAAATTTGTAAAAATATTTTGAACATCCTCATCATTATCAAGTATCTCCAAAAATTCCTTTATTTCATTAAATTTGTCTTTCGAAATATTAATACTATTAACAGGTATCCATTCTATCTCAGTTGAAACAAAATTTTTAATATTTATTTCAAGTTTTTTTTTTACATCATATATTTTACTTTTTTCACAATGTATCTCATGTAATTCATCATAGGAAAGACAATCATCTGCGCCTGCCTCTAAAGCCATATCTATTATTTTTTCCTCAGAAATTTCATCCAGGTCTATTTTTATCACACCTACTTGTTTAAAGTTATGTGATGCAGAACCTAGTGTACCAAAATTGCCTCCATTTTTTTGGAAAATTGTTCTTATTTTTGAAGCAGTTCTATTTTTGTTATCAGTTAAAGCCTCAACTATAACAGCAATCTTTTCTGGGCCAAAACCCTCATACCTAATATTTTCAAAATTTGCTAAATTATTACTTGAAGATTTATCTATTGCTCTTTCAATATTGTCTTTTGGCATGTTTGCTGATCTTGCTGCTTGTATTGCAGACCTAAGCCTAGGATTCATGCTAGGATCTTTATCTCCAAGTTTTGCTGCAACAGTAATTTCTTTAGATAATTTTGAGAAAATTTTAGATCTTTGTTTGTCAGCTCTTCCTTTCTTATGTTTAATACCTGCCCAATGAGAATGACCTGCCATAATTAATTAGTATTTTTTAAGTCTCCACCAAAAATAAAACTATTTATATTTTCTGCTAAACCAGTTTTAGTATTACAATCAACTATAACTCCTGATAAACAAGCCTTTCCTTCTGATGGGTAATGTTTTTTTGCATCAAGCCTTAAAAATTTATTTATTGAATTTTCTTTGTTCATCCCAATGACTGAATCATAGTCGCCACACATTCCAGCATCTGTTTGATATCCAGTACCTTTTTTTAAAATTCTAGTATCGCTTGTTGGAACATGTGTATGAGTGCCAACTACAAGAGATGCCTTACCATCCATAAAATGACCCATCGCCATTTTTTCACTAGTAATCTCTCCATGAAAATCAATTATTAAGTAATCATAATTTTTTTTTAACTCGTTTTGAGTAATAAATTTCTTTGCAGCCTCAAAAACGTTATCGCATTTTTTCATAAATACATTTCCCATTAAATTTAGGACACCAATTTTAGATTGGTTTTTGGTTTCGAAAACTTCAAATCCTTTTCCAGGTGATGGACTTATTAAATTATAAGGTCTTAATAATCTTTTTTCTTTATTAATATATTCTGCTGTCTCTTTTTGATCCCAAACGTGGTTACCTGTAGTGATAACATCAACTCCACACTCAAAAAAATCATTAGAAATTTTTTCTGTAATCCCAACACCTTCCGCTGCTGCATTTTCTCCATTTACAATTACAAAATCAATTTTCTTCAATTTTATTTGTGCCTTTAAATTTTTTTTAATTTCTTCACATCCTGATGTTCCTACCACATCACCTAAAAATAAAATTCTCATGCTCTAAAGATCTGTTTCTCTGTTAGTATAAAATCTAACTTTTTATCAAATTTTTCTACTGGAACATTTTCTACTCTTTGATGTGAAAATGCCAAACCTATTTTTATTAAACTGGTTTTTGACATTTTTTCTATAAAACGGTCATAAAAACCACCACCATAACCCAACCTATTAAGTTTTTTGTCAAAAGCGACTAGTGGAATTAATAAAACATTTGGTTTTATTTTTTTTTTTATTTGTGGCTCAGGTATCCCATATTTATTAACATATAGTGGGTCTGTAGTTTTATACTCATGAAACTCCATTTCAAAATTATCCTTAATTATAGGTAAACAAATGGTTAATTTTTTTTTTTCTAAAAGATTCATAATTTTCTTAGTATTTGTTTCGAAATTAACTGGGTAATAACAACCAATAATANTTTTTCTAATATTTAATTTTTTTATGATTTTTANAATTTTATTNATATTAATTTCACTAGAAGCTGAATATTTGATTTCTCTATTTTTTAAAATTTTCTTTCTAATTTGATTTTTTAACACAGTTATTGTACTGAACTATCTGCATTTATTTTATCAACAAAATCGTCTATTTCTTTTGTTGTATCATCTATTATTTTTGAATAGCTCTCGTTGACNTCCTNAACCTCCTTTTTAAGATTATCATGNAGATNCATCAAAGTTTGAATTTCTTTTTCTTTATTATCTTTATATTCATAAATTAAATTTTTAAGGTCTAAAAATTTACTTTTAAGTNTNTCAAGTTCTTTTTTTTTACTNTCTATAATNTTTTTTGTTTCAAAATACTCATCTATAACTTTAATTGANGTAATNAGTAATAATTTATTTTCACCAATATTTCCTAAATTTGTTTTTAATTCATTAAATTTATTATTAAGTACATTTGAGAGTTCTTCTAAATGCTCCTCTTGACCATCGTCGCACGATAGTAAAAATTCTTTACCATTAAATTTAATATTTACGTTTGCCATTTGTTTACTTCATCTAATAAAATATCTGTTTCTTGATTTAATTCATCAATTTTTTCATTAAATTTAAGCTCTTTATATCTTTGAGACTGTTTTTCATCCTTTATTCGCTTTTTAAGGTTTTCATGATCTTCGAGTAGTACTCTNTACTTATCCTCAATTTCCTTTTTTTCAATTTCTAATTGATTTTTTTGATNNGATAAATTTTTTGTATGNTCTTTTAATTCAGGNTTTTCAAATTTTAAATTTTTTAATTTCTTNAGTGCAGAATTAAGTTTTTCTTCTTTTTCATTGAAAGTTTTCATATATATATANTTATATTATTAAATTGANTCTTCTTAGTCTAGANAGGATNATTNTTTGAGTAANCTACATAAAAACTTGTCGAATGCAGTTAGATTTCTCTCAATTGATGCAGTTGAGAAGGCAAACTCTGGCCATCCTGGTATGCCGATGGGAATGGCAGATGTAGCAACAGTTTTGTTTAAAGATTTCCTAAGGTTTAATCCTTACAACCCAAGTTGGTTAAATAGAGACAGATTTGTTTTATCTGCAGGACATGGATCAATGCTTTTATATTCTTTATTATATTTAACTGGTTATAAAAGCGTATCTCTTAAAGATATTAAAAATTTTAGACAACTAAACTCTATTTGTGCAGGACATCCGGAATACCATCCAAATACAGGTATAGAAACAACCACTGGCCCTTTGGGACAAGGGATATCAAATGCAGTAGGTTTTGCGATCGCAGAAGAATTTTTGAAAAATAAATTCGGTAAAGAAATTTTTAATCATAAAACTTACGTTTTAGCTGGTGACGGTTGTTTAATGGAAGGAGTAAGTCACGAAGCATTGAGTCTGGCCGGACATCTTAAATTAAAAAATTTAGTAATGCTATTCGATAACAATTCAATTTCTATTGATGGTCCTACTAACTTAGCAGTTTCTGATGATTATAAAAAAAGATTTAATTCTTATGGATGGGATTATATTAAGATAGATGGACATAACGAAAAGCAAATATTCAATGCATTAAAAAAAGTTCAAAATGCAAAAAAACCCACTGTCATATCTTGTATAACAACAATTGGTTTTGGTTCCCCAAATAAATCAGGAAAATCATCTGCTCATGGAAGCCCCTTGGGATTAGATGAAATAAATCTTGTTCGAAAAAAATTAAAATGGAATTACAAACCTTTTGAAATACCTGAGGAAGTTTTAAAAGATTGGAAAAAAATAGGCTACAAAGGAAAAAAAAATGAGGAAAAATGGAATAAAAAATATAAAAAAATTAAATCAAAGATTAATAAAGTATTTAATTCAGAATTAAAAAAAATTTTTAAAAGGGAAAAGAATAAATCAATTCAAAATTTAGAGTCCATTGCCACAAGGAAATCATCTGAAAAAATATTAAATGAAATAGTCAAAGAAAATAAATTAATTATTGGTGGATCAGCAGATCTAGCTGGATCGAATAATACNAAAACAAAAAACCATAGACCTATAAAAAAAAATGATTTTAANGGAAACTATATTCATTACGGTGTAAGAGAACATGCCATGGCAGGTATCATGAACGGCCTCGCATTACATAGTAATATAATACCTTANGGAGGAACTTTTTTAATTTTTAGTGATTATTGTAAACCTTCTATTCGTCTATCAGCTTTGATGGGCTTAAGAGTNATTTATGTAATGACACANGATTCAATTGGACTAGGTGANGACGGACCGACACATCAACCNGTTGAGCAATTATCNGGTTTAAGATCNATTCCAAATCTAAATATTTTAAGACCAGCNGATACTATAGAAACAATAGAATGTTGGCAAATTGCTTTGGAAAATAAAACAACTCCAAGTATTTTAACATTAACTCGTCAAAAGGTTGACCCTATAAGAAAAAAGTATTTATCAGATAATAAATGTTCATTTGGAGCATACGAAGTGTTGAGAAGTGCTAAAGATGTAGATTGTACAATATTTGCCTCTGGGTCTGAAGTTTCATTAGCAATTAAGGTTTGTCATAAACTTGCCACAGAAAAGATTTACTCAAAAGTAATCTCTGTTCCTTGTCAGGAATTATTTGATAAACAGAATAATAAATATAAAAAAAAGATTTTAGAGGAAACGGAAAATAAAATATCTATTGAAGCTGGTACTACNGACTGCTGGACAAAATATATTGGAAGAAATGGAATTGCTTTTGGTGTTAATAATTTTGGTAAAAGTGCACCCTATAAAGATATTTTTAAAGATTTTAAATTAACTTTAGAGGATATAGTTAATTCAACAAAAAAAATGATTAATAAAAATTAACTTAATGACTGTAAAAATTGGAATTAATGGACTTGGTCGAATTGGAAGAATGGTTGTTAGAGCTATTATTGAAAATAAGTATAAAAATATTGAAATTAAACACATAAATAATAGATCCAGCTCGGAAGTCAGTGCGTCATTGTTAAAATACGACTCAGTTCATGGCCAATTTAAATCAAAAGTAAACTTTGATAAAAATAGTATAATATTAAATGGTAAAAAAATTACTTTTACCCAAGAAACAGATATTCAAAAAATTAATTGGAAAAAAAGTAATATAGATGTTGTGCTGGAATGCACAGGTAAATTTAATTCTAAAGATAAACTTTTACCTCACNTAAGAAATGGAGCTAAAAAAGTTATAGTTTCTGCACCATGTAAAAATTCTGACAAAACAATTGTATACGGTGTTAACGAAAATACGATAACAAAAAAAGATAGAATAATCTCTGCAGCNTCATGCACNACAAATTGTTTGGCACCTGTGGTTAAAACGTTGAATGANAAATTTGAGATTGAGANAGGTTTNATGACAACTATACATGCATTTACAAGTGACCAAAGAATTTTNGATAATTCTCACAAAGATCCAAGAAGAGCAAGATCAGCAAGTCAATCTATAGTACCAACATCTACAGGTGCTTCAAAGGCAATTGGCGAAATTATTCCCTCATTAAAAGGAAAGCTTGGGGGTGTTGCTATGAGAGTTCCAACACCAAATGTGTCTNTAATCGAGCTCATCTTTTGTACAAACAAAGATTTAACAATAAACAAAATAAATNACGNTTTTAGANTNGAGTCTAAGANGAATTTAAAAGGAATTTTAGAAATTACTGATGAAAAATTAGTTTCTGTTGATTTCAACCATAGCCCATTTTCTTCAATTGTAGATGCNAGTCTNACNAATGTAATTGGNAAAAAAATGGGAAANATATCCTCNTGGTATGATAATGAATGGGGTTTTTCATGTAGNATGTGTGATTTAGCTGAATACTTGTCAAAAAAAACTTGATGAAAAGTATTCAAAGTAAGGATTTAGATTTAAATAAAAAAAAAGTTTTAATNAGNCTTGACTTGAATGTTCCTATNANTGGAACAAAAATAACTGACACCAACCGTATAGATAAGATTATCCCAACTTTGAATTTTNTNATTAAAAGTAATGCAAAGATAATTATACTTTCGCANATTGGAAGACCAAAAGGAAATATTATAAATGATCTATCTTTAAAACCTGTTTGTGATTTTTTGGTAAAAAAATTAAACAAAAAAATTAATTTNATTNATGAAAATATAGATAAAATAAAAGTTGATGAAGTTTTTAATGAGGAAAATAATATCATTATGCTTGAAAATTTAAGATTCTATAAAGAGGAAGAAAATGATGATAGTAAATTTGCCAAAAGCCTTGCAAAACTTGCTGATATTTATGTAAACGAAGCATTTTCATGTTCACACAGAAAACATGCATCTGTACACTCGATCACAAATTTTATACCTTCCTACTCTGGCATCCAACTTGAATTGGAAGTAAATTCATTAAAAAGAATAACAGAAAGTATTAAAAGACCAATATCTTGTGTAATTGGAGGGTCAAAAATATCTACAAAAATAAGTGTAATAAAAAATATGATCAGTAAGTTTGATAATATTATTTTTGTAGGAGGAATGGCAAATAATATAATTAAATTTAAGAATTATGAAATTGGGAAATCAATTTACGAAGAAAATTGTAAAAATATTATTTCTGAAATTTTTGATTTATGCAAAAAAAATAATTGTAAAATTCTTTTTCCATCAGATGTAAAAGTTGGAAAGAATACTAAAGATAAATCTACTATAAAAAGTATAAGTGAAATATCTGTCGATGATATGATTTTAGATATAGGTCCAAAAACAGTTAGTTTAATAAAAGATATTATTAATAACTCAAATACAATCCTTTGGAATGGACCTGCAGGTTATTTTGAAAACCCTGAATTTTCTAAAGGGAGCGAAGAAATTGCAAAAAAAATTATTGAGAGAAAAAAACAAAACAAAATTTATTGTGTTTCTGGAGGCGGCGATACTGTAGCAGTATTAAATTCTTTTGGTTTAACAAATGATTTTGATTTTGTTTCAACCGCCGGTGGAGCCTTTTTGGAATTCCTTGAAGGAAAAAAGCTACCTGGTATAAAGGCACTAAACTTATGAATGAATTAAATGTTATTGCAAAAAAAATCTTGGATAGTGGAAAGGGAATTTTAGCTGCGGATGAAAGCACTGGCACAATGACTAAAAGGCTTGAGTCAGTCGGAGTGTCTTCCAGCGCAGAAAATAGACTTTTATTTAGGGA
>NZKC01000009.1 GCA_002692475.1 Candidatus Pelagibacter sp. | reverse complement strand
GTCATATTTATTTAAAGTTAAATTGTTGATAAACATTTGTTTATGTTTTAATTCTTTATTATGAAAAATAAATATTCAATTTTTTCGCTTATNAANAATGCNTTCTCANANCATGAAAATTGGNNNANNGCNTGGANAGANCCTNNNCCNAAAAAAGAATANGANGCNATAATNATNGGTGGTGGTGGNCANGGNNTNGCNACNGCATANTATNTNGCAAAAAAACANNNNATGAANAANATTGCNGTNGTTGANAAAGGNTGGATTGGTGGTGGTAACACNGGNNGAAATACAACAATNATNAGATCAAATTATNTATGGGANGCNAGTGCAGGTCTNTATGATCATGCTTTAAAAATTTGGGAAGGTTTGTCACAAGAACTAAATTACAATGTAATGTTCAGTCAAAGAGGAGTTATGAATTTAGCTCATAATCTTCAAGATGTTAGAGATTTAAAAAGAAGAACACATGCTAATAGATTAAATGGAATTGATGCAGTATGGCTTTCAACAGATCAAGTTAAAAAGTTTTGTCCAATTATTAATACATCACAAGATATAAGATACCCAGTGTTAGGTGGTACTTTACAAAAAAGAGCTGGAACTGCTAGACACGATGCTGTNGCTTGGGGTTATGCCCGAGGTGCAGATGAAATGGGTGTTGATATTATACAAAATTGTGAAGTTAAAGGAATTAAAAGAATTGGAAATAAAATCGAAGGATTAGAAACAACAAAAGGTTTCATTAAAACAAAAAAAGTTGGNGTNGTTGCGGCTGGTCATTCNAGTGTGCTAGCANANATGGCNGGACTNAGGCTTCCTCTNGAAAGTAAACCTCTTCAAGCNNTAGTTTCAGAGCCTGTAAAACCAATTATNGATACNGTNGTTATGTCAAATGCNGTTCATGCATATGTAAGTCANTCAGATAAAGGTGAATTAGTAATTGGTGCTGGTACAGATGACTATGTTTCTTANTCACAAAAAGGNAGTCATGANATTGTTGAAGGNACTTTANAAGCAATTTTAGAGTTGTATCCNATATTTAGTAGAATGAGAATGTTAAGACAATGGGGNGGTATTGTCGATATATGTCCTGATGCAAGTCCAATAATAAGTAAAACCTCAATTGAAGGTTTATATTTTAATTGTGGTTGGGGTACTGGAGGATTTAAAGCAACACCTGGTTCGGGTGATTTATTTGCTCACACTATTGCAAATAACGAACCACATAAATTAAATGCAGCATTTAATATAAATAGATTTGTCAGTGGTGATCTAGTTGATGAACATGGCGCTGCAGCTGTAGCTCATTAATGTTTATTATTAATTGTCCATATTGCGGTGAGAGAGAACAAAGCGAATTTAAAGCTGGTGGCGAAGCTCATATTGTAAGACCGAAACAACCAACAGAACTAAGCGACGATGAGTGGGCTGAGTATTTATTTATGAGGAAAAATATTAAAGGAATTCAACTAGAAAGATGGGTTCATATTCATGGATGTAGAAAATGGTTTAATATGGTTAGAGATACATCAAATGATCAAATTCACGCTATTTATAAAATGGGTGAAAAACCACCAATAAAATAATTTCATGTCTGATAATTTAAGAACCTCCGCTAGTAAATTCATTGATCAAACAACAAGAGTTTCTTTTAAGTTTGATGGTAAAACTTATTTTGGGTTTAAAGGTGATACCTTGGCTTCAGCCCTATTGGCTAACAATGTTCACTTAGTTGGTAGAAGCTTTAAATACCATAGGCCAAGAGGTATAATGACATCTGGATCTGAGGAGCCAAACGCAATTGTTCAAATAAATAAAAATTCATCAGTAACAGAACCAAATGTAAGAGCCACTGAGGTTGAGATTTATGATGGCTTAGAGGCATCAAGTCAAAACTGTTGGCCTAGTGTAAATTTTGATATAGGTGGAATAAATAATTTTTTATCGCCCCTTCTGCCTGCTGGATTTTATTATAAAACTTTTATGTGGCCTGCCAGTTTCTGGGAAAAATACGAGTACTTTATAAGAAAATCTGCTGGTTTAGGTCAATCTCCAACGGAACCAGATCCAGATATATACGATCATAATTATGTTCACTGTGATGTACTAGTTATTGGTGGTGGTATTTCAGGTATTATGGCCGCTAAAATATCTGCAGAAAATAATTTCAAAACTTTGCTATTAGAGGAAAGGCCTAATTTAGGTGGCACAACTATCTACCAAAAAAATGACTATTTTAAAATTAATGATCAATACTCATCTGATTGGCTAGAAAAGGAAATAGAACAAATTAAAAATTTAAAAAATCTTGAAATTAAAACAAGAACTAGTGTAGCAGCTTATCATGGTTACAATTACTTGTTAGCAAGAGAAAATTTAACAGATCATTTACCATTAGAAAAAAAACAAAACTTAATAAGACAAAGATTATTAAAAATTAGAGCTAAAAAAGTGATTACTGCCACTGGATCAATTGAAAGACCTCTAATTTTTGATAATAATGATCGTCCAGGAATAATGCTTTCATCGGCAATAAAGAAATATGCTGACTTTTATGGTGTTGCTTGTGGAAAAGAGAATGTATTATTTACTAATAACGACACTGCTTATGAAACAGCTATATCACTAAATAATAAAGGTATTAAGATTAATGCAATTATAGATATTAGAGAGCAAAATAAATCAGATTTAACAAATGAAATAAATAAAGCAGGAATTAAAATATACAATTCTTATACAGTAATAAATACAAAGGGTTATAAAAAAATAAATAAAATTACCATAATGAAACTTTCTAAAGATGGTAAAACTGTTACTGACTCAAAAATTGATATTAAATGTGATTGCCTTGGTGTTTCAGGAGGATGGACACCAGCGGTTCATTTGTTTACACAATCAGGTGGTAAGCTAAAATTTGATGATAACGATAATATATTTATACCGAACAAGTACCCATCTGATCAATTAAGTATAGGATCATGTAATGGAAACCTAGAATTAGAGGATATCATTTCAAATATAAATGTTAGCTTAAAAAATTTTCTTAAAATAGATAAAACTAATTTTGAAAACTTAAAAATTAATTCTTCTAAATCAATATCAAAAAGAAATATATGGTTACTTCCATCTAACAAAACTGTTAGTAAAACAAAAGCATTCGTTGATTTTCAGAATGATGCTACTGCTAAAGATATTAAACTTGCACTACGAGAGGGTTTTAGATCAATTGAACATGTTAAACGATATACAACTACAGGAATGGGAACAGACCAGGGTAAACTGGGTAATATGAATGCTTTNGGTATTATCTCAGATACAAGCAACGTGAAGATGTCAGATTTAGGNACAACAACATTCAGACCACCNTANACACCTTTAACTTTTGGAACTATTGTNGGAAGAAATGTAGGAGAATTTTTTGATATATTNAGAAAAACACCGATGCACGATTGGCATGTCCAACATAAAGCTAAGTTTGAAAATGTAGGACAGTGGAAAAGAGCTTGGTATTATCCTAANGNNAATGAAAGTATGCATGATGCTGTACAAAGAGAAAGTAAAGCAGCACGTGAGGGAGCTGGTATACTTGATGCTTCAACACTTGGAAAAATTGACATACAAGGTTCGGATGCATCAGAATTTCTGAATAGAGTTTATACAAACGCTTGGTCAAAATTAGCAGTTGGAAAGTGTAGATACGGTCTTATGCTTAACGAAGATGGAATGGTTTATGATGATGGAGTCACAACTAGATTAAGTGAAAATCATTATATAATGACTACCACAACAGGTGGAGCGGCTAATGTTTTGGGTAAATTAGAAGATTATTTGCAAACAGAATGGCCAGAGTTAGATGTATATTTAACTTCAGTGACAGATCACTATGCTACTGCAAGTGTTTGTGGACCTAATAGTAAAAAAATAATTTCTAAGATAATTCCCAATTTAGATTTATCAGATGAGAATTTTCCTCACATGTCNTTTAAAAATGCAAAGATAGGAAATATTAAGTGTAGGGTTATGAGGATAAGTTTTACCGGTGAACAAAGCTATGAAATAAATATTCAAGCAAATTATGGAAAATCTTTATGGGAAAAATGTATGGATGCAGGCAATGAGTTTAATATTACACCTTATGGCACTGAAACAATGCACTTATTAAGAGCTGAAAAAGGTTTTATTATAGTTGGTCAAGATACAGATGCTACATTAACACCAATAGATTTACAGATGGATTGGATAGTCAGCAAAAAAAAATATGATTTTATTGGTAAACGTTCGCTTTATAGATCGGACACCATAAGAGATGATCGAAAGCAACTTGTTGGAATTTTAACTGATGATCCAAATGAAGTTTTAGAAGAAGGTGCGCAAATTGTTGCCGATACTTCAAAAAAACCTGTTGAAATGTTAGGTCATATAACATCAAGTTATTTTAGTCCAAATTTAAATAAGTCAATAGCTTTAGGAGTAGTTAAAGGAGGAAAAAATATGATGGGTCAAAAATTATTTATACCAATGAAAGATAAAATAATTAATGTAAAAATCGCTGATCCTGTTTTTTTAGATAAGGAGAATAAAAGATTAAATGCTTAAATATATTACATCGATTAATGATACAAAAATTTTTGATAATTTAAAAATTTTTGAAACAAGCCCAATAATGAAATTAATTGTAAGAGGAAAAAGTAGAGAATTTATTTCATCAGTTGGAAAATCACTNAATATATTGCTTCCAAATGAGCCAAACACATCATCATCGGGTGCTAATGTAACCGCATTNTGGCTAAGTCCAGACGAATGGATAATNTACGCAAATGAAAAAAATAGNGATGANAGCAATAGCTATGTTATTGAGGANGAGTTAATTAATAAAATTTCTAATACNGGTCTAGGAGCAATTACAGATGTAACNGATCAATTTGTTATGTTAAATTTAACTGGAGAAAAAATTTATGATCTNTTNATGAAAGGTTCGCCTTTTAATTTTAACGAATTTNAAAAGAAAAAAGGTGCCGTTACACAAACTATAATTAATAAAATAGATGTTATTATTCACAATAAGAGTGATGATGAAATTAATTTATTTGTAAGACGATCTTTTTCAAATCATCTTTGGTCATGGTTGAATGACAGCGCCCGTTTTATTTAATTTATTTTTAATATAGTAAAGAACTACAAATAACAAAGTTACTGAAAATATCCAATTTGATATAACCCAAATCCAAAAAAAAGTATTAAAATCAGCTACAAAATAAGTAGCAACATAAAAAGTAACTATAGGTAATATAATATTTCTAAAAAAGTTAGTAATAAGAGCATTCTCAGATTTTTTTAAAGCCATGAAAAAACCATTTGATAAAAAAAAGATCGGATATGCTGGCAAAACAAATGCTGAGATTTGTAAATATTTTTTTCCGTAATGTATTACTTCCAAATTATCAGAAAAAAATGTGGGTATAATACCAGATGTAATATAGATAAAAATTCCAGAAGTAACCATTATTATAAAAGCATATTTAATTGCTGTGTAATATGATTGCTTTATTCTTAGATAATTGCCCGCTCCATAGTTCTGCGCAATTATAGATATTATTGCAGTATTTATTCCCAAAACTGGCAGTAATACGACTTGTTCAATTCTGGTGGCAGCTCCATATCCTGCTGCTGCTTCTTCACCAGATGAACCAACATATGTAAATATTATAGCTGATGCAATAGAGTACCCACAGATAGCAACACTTATAGGCATCGATTGAAAAAAAATATCTTTTAGATAAATATATTTAATTAAAAAAAATTCTTTAGTCATTTCTTTTACTCTTTGATTTTTCATAACCTTATAAAAAACAATAAAAAGTGAGATTGTTTGAGAAATAATCGTGGCTATACCAATACCTTTAACACCAAAAGCTGGTATAAACATAAAACCAAAAATTAAAATTGGATTTAATATAATATTTAAGAAAAAAGAAAAAATTAATGCATTCCTAAAGGTTTTTGTATCACCTTCAGCATGTAATAATGAATTAAGTGCTACAACCATTATAAAAATTATTGTTCCAGAGAAAATTACATTAGTATATTCCAATCCTAATAATGTAACTTCATTAGTAGAACCCATTAATAAAAAAACAGTTTCAGAAAAGTACAATCCTAAAAAAGTTATTATGATAGAAATGAATACTCCAAAATAAATAGTATTAGAAAAATAATATAAAACTTTTTTTTTATCATTTTCGCCTATACTATTACCAATTAAAGATGTTCCAGCAATCGTTACNCCAATTGAGGTTGCTACTAGGATAAAATATATAGGAAAAGACTTTGATAATGCTGATAAGGCTTCGGGTGATATTTTTCCTGCAAAAAAAGTATCTACA
Source organism: Candidatus Pelagibacter sp. (assembly GCA_002692475.1). Next base: position 4,393 of record NZKC01000009.1, on the reverse strand, counting down.
ATGTTATAAAGGGTTTGAAATAAAGTTCCAACACTGGCAGGTACAGCTAATTTCCGAACTAAAGATGGTATTTTATCCTTAAGTAAATCCATTTTGAAAAATTTTGTTAATGATCTTTTTGAAAGATATGTCGTTTCCCATTACTTTTTGCAAGATTTATTTGACTNTGCCGCATTCTAAACCTTTTTTTTTGAGAAATTGATAACTTATTGTAACATCCTGGNCANGTTACGCCTTGTTCATATTTTTTAGAAACCATGTCTTTCTTTGATATTGGATTTCTACATCCACCNCAAATTGAGTAAGTGCCGACCTTTAAACCGTGCTTAAGACTTACTCTGTTNTCAAAGACAAAGCATTCACCCTTCCATAAACTGTTACTCTGTTTAATCGTCTTCATGTAATTAAGGATACCACCTTTTAACTGATAGATATTATTGAAACCATTTTTCTCTAAATATACGCTCGCTTTCTCACATCTTATTCCCCCAGTGCAAAACATAGCAACTGGTTGATTTTTTTTTAATTTTTTGAGGTATTTAGGAAAGTCTCTAAAATTTCTAATNTTGGGATTAATTGCTTTTTGGAAGCTACCAACTTTATATTCAAAAGGTTTTCTAGCATCAACAACTAGTGTTTCTTTATTCTTAATAAGTTTATTCCAATTTTGTGGCTCTACATGACTATCTTTTTTTCTAATTTTTTTTGATAAAACCATGTTCATTGGGACTATTTCATTTTTAATTTTTACTTTCGGTTTATGAAATGGTTGAAATGAACACTTAGATTTACTTGTGCTATCGAACGATTTAAATAAAAAAAATTTTTTAATTTGATTAATTAAGCTTTTTATATCTTTCGATTTGCCAGAAATACTGCCATTTATGCCCTCTTTAGAAATAATTATTGTACCTCGTATATTTTTTTTTACTAAAAAATCGTTAAGTAAAACTTTTTGTTTATTAAGTTGATTAACTAACATAAATTTATAAAAACCAAATACTTCTATCATTGTAACTTTCTACATACAGTCATACCATCACCGAGTGGAATGATTATTTGCTCTACCCTTTCATCTTCTGATATATACTTATTAAACTCTTTAATTTTTATTGTAAATTTGTCATTATTTTTTTCATCGACTACTTCACCATGCCACAAAACATTATCAATTATAATTAAACCACCTTTATTAATAAGATTTAATGATTTTTCATAATATTCTTTATAATTCATTTTATCTGCATCTATAAAAACCATATCAAATTTTTTATTATTCAAAGCTGATAACGTTTCAAGAGCTGGCTTTACTATTGTTTGGATTTTATGATCTTGATGAGCTTTTTTAAAAAAATTCAATGCAATTTTGTTAGTCTTTTCATTTTTATCAATTGCAATAAGTTTTCCATCATCTGGTAAGGCAAGTGAAATAGAAAGTGCACTAAGTCCTGTAAAAGTACCAATTTCAAGNACATTCTTAATATTTGAAACTTTTATTATTAAATGAAGAAAATAACACTGCGATGGATCAACTTGCATTCTTTTAGTGGCGCCTAAAGTTTTATTATACTCAATTATTTCCTCTTGAACTGGATTTAGTTTTAAACCAAAATCATTAATATAATTTTGTAATTTTTCTGTTATGTCTAGGTTTGCACCCATTTATTTAAAGCTTTTTCTTTAATAATTCATTTATTAATTGAGGATTAGCTTTACCACCAGAGGCTTTCATTGCTTGACCAACAAAAAATCCAAACAATTTTACTTTTCCTTGTTTGTATTCAACAGCTTTTTCTCTATTATCATTAATAATTTTATCTATTAAGGCTTCTAGTGCTTTAGGATCGCTTTGTTGTTTTAATCCTTTTTCTTCAACAATTTTTTGTGGATCTTTATCTCCTTCAATCATTAGCTCAAATACTGTTTTGGCTATTTTTCCAGAAATAGTTCCATTCTTAATTAGGTTAATTAATATTGCAAAATTTTTTGCACTGACTGGACTTTGAGAAATTTCTAAATTTTTACTATTTAAAACGGCAAATAATTCACCAGTTATCCAATTAACAGCTAATTTAATATCTTTATTTTTACCCATTTTAGTTACTACCTCTTCAAAATACTTTGCTGTATCAATATCTGATACTAAAATAGTGGCTTCATATGGGGATAATTTAAACTCATTAATAAATCTTTTCTTTTTGTCGTCTGGTAGTTCTGGAATATCTTTTTTAATATTATTAATAAATTCTTCAGAGACTTCTAAGGGCAATAAATCTGGGTCTGGAAAATATCTATAATCATGAGCATCCTCTTTAGATCTCATTGACCTTGTTTCATTTTTTTTAGTATCAAATAATCTTGTTTCTTGATCAATAGNTTTACCTTCCTCTATTAAATCGACTTGTCTATTTGCCTCGTATTCAATAGCCATTTGCATAAATTTAATTGAGTTTACATTCTTAATTTCACATCTTGTTCCTAAATTTTTTGATCCTTTAATTCTTACTGATACATTTACATCTGCTCTCAACGATCCTTCCTGCATATTTCCATCACATGTACCTAAATATCTCATTATTGATCTTAATTTTTTTATATAAGCACTAACTTCATCCGGAGATCTAAGGTCTGGTTTGCTAACGATTTCCATTAAAGCTACACCAGATCTATTTAAATCAACTAGTGTATTTTGTGGGTCTAAATCATGAATACTTTTTCCTGCGTCCTGTTCTAAGTGCAATCTTTCAATACCAACTTCCTTTTGGCCATTTGGCATGTCTAAAATAACTTTTCCCTCACCTACTATAGGATCTTTAAACTGTGAAATTTGATAACCTTGAGGTAGGTCAGCATAAAAATAGTTTTTTCTATCAAATATTGATCGCTTATTAATTTTTGCTTTAAGTCCAATACCAGTCTTAATTGCTTGTTTAATACAAAACTCATTAATGACTGGTAACATCCCTGGGAATGCTGCATCAACTAAACTAACCTGAGTGTTTGGTTCAGCACCAAATTTTGTTGCTGATGATGAGAACAATTTTGATTCAGAGGTTACTTGAGCATGTACTTCCAATCCAATTATAATCTCGTATTGATTATCCTTTCTACTAATTAAATAATCTAATTTATTATTACTCACTTGATCCACCAATCACTAATTTTATTTTTAAAATTAATTTTATCTTCCATTGCATAAGCTATATTTAATATATTTTGCTCATCAAAAGCTTTTCCAATGATTTGGAGTCCTAAGGGATACCCTTTTGAGTCATGACCTGCTGGTATAGATATGCCTGGTAGGCCTGCTAAATTTACTGGGACTGTAAAAATATCGTTTAAATACATTGATACTGGGTCATCTTTTTTTTCTCCAATCTTAAAAGCAGAACTTGGAGTTGATGGAGTTAATATTGCATCTACTTTTTTATAAGCTTCATCAAAGTCATTTTTAATTAATTTTCTCACTTTTTGGGCTTTTAGATAGTATGCATCATAATATCCAGAAGATAAGACATAAGTTCCAATCATAATTCTTCTTTGTACTTCTGCACCAAAACCTTCTGATCTTGTTTTTTCATACATATCTATGAGATTCTCCCCTTTAGCTCTAAACCCATATTTCACTCCATCATATCTAGCTAAATTTGATGAAGCCTCAGCTGGTGCTACTATATAATAAGTTGGAAGTGCGTACTTTGTATGTGGAAGAGAAATATTTATTATTTCAGCTCCACAATCTTTGACATAATCAATACCCTTTTGCCAAAGATCTTCGATTTCTTTGGGCATACCGTCAACTCTATATTCTTTTGGTATTCCAATTTTTTTTCCTTTAATATTTTTATTTAAATCTTGGCTGTACTGACTTCTTTTAAAATCTATTGAGGTAGAGTCCTTAGTATCATGCGTACTTATAATTTCTTGTAACAAAGCACAATCTTTTACATTTTGTGCCATTGGACCAGCCTGGTCTAAAGATGAAGCAAAGGCTACAATTCCATACCTGGAACAACTACCATAAGTAGGTTTTAAACCCACTGTGCCGGTAAAAGAAGCTGGTTGACGAATAGATCCACCTGTATCAGTACCAATAGTTATGGGTGTTAGTTGTGCACAAACCGCTGATGCAGAACCACCTGAGGAACCACCGGGAACAAGATTTTCATTTATAGGATTTTGAACATTTCCAAAATAACTAGTTTCATTAGATGAGCCCATTGCAAATTCATCACAATTTAATTTTCCAAGTAGAATACCACCCTCATTCCAAATATTCTGTGTAACTGTTGATTCATAAGTTGGAATAAAGTTATTTAAAATTTTACTACCAGCTGTGGTCATGACATCTTTTGTACAAAAAAGGTCTTTTACTGCAATTGGGATACCTGGT
>NZKC01000008.1 GCA_002692475.1 Candidatus Pelagibacter sp. | reverse complement strand
ATTTGATTTGATCTATCTTGCTTGTCTCTTGTAGAAAATGCTTTTTTTAAATCATCAGTAAATTCGGATTCAAGTTTTTTTCTAATCTCTGAAAGATCTTTCTTCTCTGTAGTCCAATCTGGTTTTTTACACTCTTTTGCAAGATCCTCGATCATTTGTATAATTGGTACAAAGTTTTCATGACCAAATTTGACTGCATTGAGCATTTCCTCTTCGGTTAAACCATTAGCCTCAGACTCTACCATCAGAACTGCATCTTTAGTTCCTGCAACTACTAAATCTAATTTTGATTTTTCTAAATCTAACTTCGATGGATTTAAAACATATTTACCATCAATAAAACCTACTCTTGATGCTCCAACAGGTCCCATAAATGGCATTCCAGAAATTGCTAATGCTGCNGAAGAAGCGATGATTGATAAAACATCAGCTTCATTTTCTTTATCATAAGAAATNACTGTTGGTAATAATTGAACTTCGTTTTTAAATTCATCTGGAAACAAAGGTCTGATAGGTCTATCAATTAATCTGGATATTAATGTTTCACTTTCAGTTGGTCTTGCTTCCCTCTTAAAGTATCCACCTGGTATTTTACCACCAGCATAGTATTTTTCTTGATAATTCACTGATAAAGGAAAATAATCAATATCTGGATTTACTTTTTTAGATCCTACAACTGTTGCCATAACAACAGTCTCNCCACATTGTGCAATTATTGCACCATCTGCTTGTCTTGCAATTTTACCTGTTTCTAAACTTATTTTTTTNCCTGCTATCTCTATTTCTTTCTTAAAAACTTTAAACATTTATTTCCTTATATTTAATTTACTTATTACATTTTTATAAGACTCTAATTTTTTCTTTTTTAAATAGTCTAATAATTTTTTTCTTTTATTAACTGCTCTTAACAATCCAACTGATGAATGTTTATCTTTTTTAAAATCTTTTACATGTTTTGACAACACCTCTATCTTTTCAGTTAGTAATGCAATTTGTACTTCTGAAGATCCTGTGTCTTTTTCATGAATTGCGAGTTCTTTTGCTTTCTTAATCATACTTCTTCCTGTCTATTTGTTTGTTTTATTAAACTTTCAATTTTTTCTGCATATTCAAATGAATCATCTTTTACAAATAATATTTTGGGTAAAAATTTCATAGTTATTTTTTTTGAAAGAACTTTTCTTATGACAAATGAAAATTCCTTTAATATATTTATAACTTCAGTAGCATTTTTTCCTCCAAGTGGCAAAACAAATGCTTTTGCAGTTTTAAGATCAGGGCTCATTCTTACCTCGGTAACAGTAATAGTACTTGTCTCTAAACTAGGTAATTTAGCTTCACCCCTTACGAATATAGTTCCTAATGCTTGTTTTATCATTTCCCCCACTCTTAATTGTCTTTGAGTTATAGGTCTACTAGATTTTTTACTTCTCATATTCTTCTCTCTGTAATTTTTGCGTTGTAGACCTCTATTATGTCATTTTTTTGAAAATCACTAAAATCTTTTACTGTAATACCACACTCTAAACCTGCACTCACTTGCTTGGCTTGATTTTTCTCTCTAAATATAGAGCCAATCTTTCCATTATAAATAATTGTACCATCTCTTATTATTCTAGCGTTAGAATTATTGGTTATTTCACCATCTATAACTTTTGAGCCAGCTACTTTACCAACCTTAGAAACCTTAAAAATTTCTAAAATTTCTGCTGAACCAATAATTTGTTCTTCCACATCTGGTGATAAAAAACCTGACATTTTATTTTTGATATGGTCCAACACTTCATAAATTATATTAAAAGATGCAATTGAAATTTTCTCTTGTTCAGCAAGTTTTTTTGCTTCTTTCGTCGGTTTAACATTAAATGCAATTAATATTGCTTTTGAAGCTTTTGCCAAAGTTACATCAGTTTCTGTTACCATTCCTATATCTGATAAAATAATTTTAGGCTTAATTTCGTCATGTTGAATTTCAACTATTGAGCTTTTTATAGCTTCAGATGAACCGTGAACATCTGATTTAATAATAATATTTATTTCTTCAGAGGTTTTATCTTTAAATGCAGATTCTTGAGTTGCAAATTTTAGAGGATTTTTTCCAACCTTCGATTCTTCAACCCGAACATCACATAAAGATTTTGCTTCTTTTTCNTTTTCTAAAACCAAGAAATCATCTCCAGATTTTGCTGCACCATTAATACCAAGTACTTCAACAGGAGCAGCGGGAAGCGCAACATCTATATTTTTTCCTAAATCGTTATTGATAACTCTAACTTTACCCCANTGTAAACCACTTACAAAATAATCACCCCTTTTTAAAGTTCCACTTGTTAAAACAATATTAGCAACAGGNCCTCTGCCGACATCTATTTTGGATTCTAATACTACTCCTGTAGACTTTGTTTCATAATCAGTTTTTAAATCTAGTAATTCTGCTTGCAATATGATCGACTCAACTAACTTATCTAAATTTTTTTTAGTTTTTGTTGAAATCTCAACCATNAAAGTATCTCCTGATAATTCTTCTGCTATTAGCTCGTGTTCCAGTAATTGATTTTTAATTTTTTGAGGATCAGCTTCTGGTAAGTCACATTTATTTATAGCAACCACTATTGGAACCTTGGCAGCTTTTGCATGTTTAATGGACTCAACCGTTTGTGGTTTTACTCCGTCATCTGCTGCAACAACCAACACTACTAAGTCTGTTAATTTTGAACCTCTTGCCCTCATCTCAGTAAATGCTGCGTGTCCAGGAGTATCTATGAANGTAATTTTTTGATTATTATGATTTATTTGATAAGCACCAATGTGTTGAGTTATTCCACCAAATTCTCCTGAAACAACATTTGCACTTCTTAGTACATCCAGCAAAGAAGTCTTTCCATGATCTACATGCCCCATCACAGTAACAATTGGCGGTCTATTTTTTAAATTACCAGATTTAACCTCTTTTATTTTCTTAATAATTTCTTCAGCTTTCTCTTCTTTAATTGGGTTGTGTCCAAACTCTTTAACTAAATACTCAGCAGTATCTGAGTCAATAGAATGATTAATTGTTGCAGAAACTCCCATACCAAATAGATGCTTTATAATACTGCTTGATTGTTCTGCCATCCTATTNGCTAATTCTCNAATAGTAATTACTTCNGGAATATTAACGTCTCTTTTAACTGGCTTTAAAGTTTCTCTTACTTCGTCTTTTTGTATTATTCTATTCTCTTTTTGTTTTGCTCTTTTTAAAGCTGCTAAACTTCTAGATCTTCCCTCNTCTTCTCCACTTAACGCTCTTGAAATTGTAAGCTTTAATTCTCTTCTTTTGTTTCCTGTTTTTCCTTTTAAATCTTTTTTATCTTTATCATCTTTAAGTCTCTTAGTTGCTCGTTGTTCAGCTAGTTTTCTTTTTTCATAATCACTTGATTGTGGGATAGGCTTTGAAAAAGTTGGACTTTTAGGCTTCGTAACAAATTTTGAGGTATTATTAAAAGGTCTTTTTGATTGGAATTTATTTGATTTTTTGTCAATAAATACTGAATTTTTTCCGTGTGCTTTTACTTTCTCTATATTGGAAATAGATTTTTTTAAATTCCCAGATAATGTTAGTTTTGTTTTTTTTTTCTCCATTAAGCATCCTTCAATCTTTATAAATTTTATCTCTTGCCGACATAATTAATTGATCTGCCTCATTTTTGGATAAAGCAAAATCCTCCAGGTATCCTTTAATTTTAATTCTTTCACCTTTAATAATATCATATCCTCCTGTAAGCTCATCAGACGCTAAATCAGCAAAATCGTTTAAGGTTAAAATTTTTTGTTCTCCTAAAGTAACAAGCATACCAGGTGTTAGTCCCTCATGACTGATTAAATTACCTTCTAATCCAAGATCCTTTATTTTATTAGAGATTTCCTCTTGATCTTTCTGGTAAGATTCTTTTGCTCGATCTATAAGCTCTTTAGCAGTATCTTCTTCTATCCCCTCTATTTTAATTAAAGCATCAACAGTTGAATCTTTTATATCATCGATAGATGAAAAACCTTCCGCTACAAGTAATTGACCTAGAGTTTCATCTAGCTCCAAATTTTTAACAAAATTTTCTGTTTTTTCCTTAAACTCAGATTGTCTTCTCTCCGAGTCCTCCTGATCGGTCATAATATTAATTTCATAATTCATAAGTTTTGTTGCAAGCCTAACATTTTGACCTCTTCTNCCTATNGCCTTACTCAANTTCTCNTCNGTAAGAATNACGTCTAANTTTTTATTTTCTGNGTCAACGTTNACTCTTTGNATNTCTGCNGGNGAAAGTGCATTNGANACAACTACTGCTGGNTCCTCNGACCAATTTACTATATCAATNTTTTCNCCTTGNAATTCATTTACCACTGCTTGAACTCTGCTACCTCTCATTCCCACACATGCTCCTACTGGATCTAAAGAGTTATCTATTGCTTTTACACAAATTTTTGCACGACTTCCTGGATCTCTTGATGATGAAATAATTTCTATCAATCCGTCATAAATTTCTGGAACCTCTTGAACAAATAATTTTTCCATAAATTTTGGATGTGCCCTTGATAAAAAAATCTGCTGACCTCTAGGCTCTCTTCTTACATCATAACAATATGATTTAACTCTATCACCTGCTTTAATATTTTCTCTTGGTATCATTTCATTTTTTTGAATAATTGCTTCTGTCCTTCCTAGATCGACAATTACATTTCCAAACTCTAATCTTTTTACAATACCACTTAATATTGTATCTTTTTTATCTACAAAATCGTTAAATTGTCTTTCTCTCTCGGCCTCTCTTACNCTTGTGCTNATAACTTGTTTTGCAGTTTGNGCNGCAATTCTTCCAAAGTCAAAAGCTGGCAAAGACTGTAATACAGTGTCGCCTATATTTTTATCTTTGTTATCATCGCTAAGCCCGTGTGCTTCTTTTAAACTAATTTCAGTGTTAATATTTTCAGGGTTTTCCACAATTACTAATTTTCTAAATATAGCAATATCACCACTATCTCTATTTATTTGAACTTCTATCTCGTTATCTTGACCAAACTTAGATTTAGCCGCTTTAGCGATACCTGTTTCCATAGAATTTATTATTAATTCTTTATCAATAGATTTCTCTAGCGCGACAGCTTCAGCAATTCTTAATAGTTCTAGTTTGTCTGATCTTCTATTTAGCATTTTATTCTTCCAAAAAAAAATGGGCCGAAGCCCATTTTTGAAATTTCAATAATGTAAATGAAATATAGGTATTTTTTTTATATTTTCAACTTTTTCTTATTTAAATATTGATGACTTATCAGTTTTTTCCCACGAAAAAGCCCCATTAGACTCTGGTTCTCTTCCAAAATGACCATAAGCAGCAGATTTTTCATATATTGGTTTATTCAAACCTAGCATTTCTCTAATTCCTCTTGGACTTAAATCAAAGTTATCCTTAATAAGTTTTTCTACATGTTTATTTTTTTCCTCNTCATTNGAAAAAAGGTCAACATAAATTGATANAGGTTTAGATACTCCAATTGCATATGCTAATTGNATTAAACATTTGTCTGCAATTTTAGATGCTACAATATTTTTAGCAAGNTACCTTGAAGCATAAGCGGCAGATCTATCAACTTTNGTTGGATCTTTNCCNGAAAATGCACCACCNCCATGNGGTGCTGCNCCNCCATAAGTATCTACAATTATCTTTCTTCCAGTTAANCCACTATCTCCATCNGGTCCACCAATAACAAANTTNCCNGTAGGATTTATNTAAATCTCTTTTTCATCAAGATTTCCTAATAAATTTTTTGGNATTGATTTCTCAATATATGGCATACAAAGCTCTTTGACTTTTGCTAAGTTAACATCTTTAGAATGCTGTGTAGAGATCACTACTGATTTTACATCTGTTGGAACACCATCTTTATACTCGATAGTAATTTGACTTTTTGAGTCTGGCTCTATTCCTTTTAATTTTCCAGATTTTCTATCCTCGGCCATCAATCTTAAAATTCTATGCGAGAAATGAATTGGAGCAGGCATAAGTACATCTGTTTCGTTACATGCATAACCAAACATTATTCCCTGATCTCCAGCTCCTTCATCTTTATTTCCTGATGAGTCAACACCCATTGCAATATCAGCTGATTGAGAATGTAAGTGACTTTCAATCTTAGTTGCTTCTTTATAAGTAAAACCCTCCTGATCATAACCAATATCCTTGATACAATCTCTAACTTTAGAAATTAACTCGTCTTTATTAATATCAGGTCCTCTTGTTTCTCCTGCTAAAACAACCTTATTTGTAGTAGTTAATGTTTCGCAAGCTACTCTTGCTTGGGGTTCCATTCCTAGATATGTATCTACAACCATATCTGAAATTCTGTCACATACTTTATCTGGGTGTCCTTCTGAAACCGACTCACTCGTAAATAAATAATTTTTTTTCATTTTATCTCCCTGTTCTTTTTAAAAAAAAAATTAAACTAATATAAATCACAACTAAATAAAAGAATATATTGTTACGTCCATATGATGAAAAAATTGTTAATTTGTTGAGCTTTTCTAATTTTTTTGTAATCAATACACCACCTTCAGTTGACTCATGAATTTTTATGACTTTTCCCTTAGGACCAATGATTGCAGAAATTCCATTATTAGAAGATCTAATTACACTTTTTCCTTCCTCTATTGCTCTAAAAATTGAATGAGTAAAGTGTTGAGATGGACCAATTGATTTTCCAAACCATCCATCTTCTGAAATATTTATTATTAAATTAAAGTTATTCGTTTTTGATAATTTTCCTGAATAAATAATCTCATAGCAAATTAGCGGTAAAATATTTAAATTAAAACCATTATTTTTTATTTTTATTATATCTCTATCAATCCCTCTTGAAAAAGATTGATAGTTATATGCTACACTTCTTAATCCAATTTTACTTAGTAAAGATTCCAAAGGTAAAAATTCTCCAAAAGGAACAAGTTTATTTTTGTAGTAAAGTGACTTTAAATTTAACTGATTATCAAATAAAGCTAATGAATTGTATATCTTATTTTGCTCATCTAAAACTAAATCATTAATTCCAATTATAATAAGATGTTTATCACTAAATACTTCAAATAAATCTTTATACTTTGATATGTCATTCAAATAAGTAGAGGTTATAACTCCCTCAGGCCATATGAATATTGTTGGCACATCTTTATCTGGATTACTTAAACCTATGAGTTGATTTATTATATCTTCTTCATTATCAAAATTATAAAATCTGTTTATTTCAACTTTTGAAGAAATAGTTTTTATTAAACCCCCTTGATCAAAACTAGATACGATACTTGCATCTTTTAACCTTGAGTTTCCTATTAAAAAAAAAGATAAGAAAATAATAAAAAGAAATGATGAAAAAATCACCTCAGATCTAGTTTTATATAAAAATAGAATAGACGGTAGCAAAAAAAAATTTATACAAAGCAAATTTAATCCATAAGTCCCAAATACAGATAACATTTGGATAAATGATAGATTTTCAGAAAAAGAATAAACAAATAGATTCCAAGGGAAACCAGTTAATATAGAACCTCTTATGAATTCAAAAAAAGATAAAAGAAGTGAAAAAATTAAAACTAAAATTAAATTA
>NZKC01000037.1 GCA_002692475.1 Candidatus Pelagibacter sp. | reverse complement strand
AAAAAACTCTTAAAAAAAGAGGGTTTTACCCTCTAAAATCCGCTATTTTAAACACTTTTTAATCTTTTGAAAAAAATTTGTTGTTATTTTTATAGCTTCACCCTCCAGTTGTACTTAATAAGGGTAAATACTTAAATAAGCCCCTTCTATGGCCTTTTAATAGCTATATTCTATAATTGCATTTCTCTTTTATTTTTTAATTTATTATCAGATAAAACCTCTTATATTGCTGATTTAATTTCAATTAATTTGAGTTTTATTCCCCATAACCTCCCTTATTTTAGCTTTTATCAGTATTTTCAGCCTTTTTTGACTCCATATTTATTTCTTTTTCTGTAATTTATTTTATTATTTGATAATTTAATTCTTAATATTTTATTTTTAATCATTTTTTTTATAGTTAAAATANNTAATNAAAACAGTAATTTACATTATTTTATTAATTTAAAATATTAATATTTAGGTAAGTTATTATTACCTTTAATATATGATAAACTNACGTNCTCGTCGNAACACATAATAGCCAGANAAACAGATAACAGATAAACCGGCAAANGTCCAAATATCTGGAAAATCACTAAATATTAAGTAACCAAGTATAATATTCGGTATTATCTCAAAGTAACCAAAAGGAGCTAACTTAGAAGCATCAGCGTATTTAAGAGAATATATTAAGCAGATATGACCCAAACAAGCAAATATACCCATTAATCCTAACCATAACCATTGGTTAAAAGTAGGACTTATCCAAACAACTGGAACAAAGAAAGATGCAATTATAGCCCCTACTACACCAGTTAATAATAAAGTTAACAATGGACTATCGGTCGAATGTAATTTTCTAGTAATAACTAAATAAATTCCATAAAAAAAACCTGTTCCTAGACCAGCTATTGTAGCTAAATTTACATCTAAATATCCAGGTCTAATTACTATTAAACTNCCAATAAAACCAACTATTACTGCTNCCCACCTTCTTAAACCAACTTTTTCTTTTAAAAAAAAAGGAGATAAAGCAGTAGTAATTAANGGAGCAACAAAAGCTAGTGTTAAAGCTTTTGCCATTGAAATAATAGAAATTGAATAAAAAAAACAAATATTCGCAAAAAATAATGTTAAGCCTCGTATTATTTGAAGTTTTAAATTCTGNGAAAATGTTAAAGTTTCTCTAAAAAAAAAATACATTAAAGGTAAAGTCCAAACTACTGTAAAAAAGTATCTTGCCCAAGTTATTTGAAAAAAAGATAATTCTGCTGAAAGATATTTTGCTATNGCATCCATGAAAGGTAACAACGCCCATGCGGACAAGTTAAGTATAATAGCTTTCATTTAAGAAAAGTATCTTAGAGCAAAATANACTACAATAGGAATGGTAATAAATGACATTATTGTTGATACTACGATTGTGCTTGCAACACTATCAACAACTTTTTTTGGCGAATAAATAGACCCAACAAGATAATTTAAAACAGCACTTGGCATTGAGCATTGAATTAGCAAAACACCTGCAGCAAAGCCTTTTAAATTAAAAATCCAGATTAACCCTATCCCTATTAAAGGTCCAATAAACATTCTTGTAAATGAAGATATTAAAGCTTTGTTAAAAGAAAAAACCTTTAGTCTTGTTAAAGCAATACCTAATGACATCAAAATTAAAAATATTGTTGTGTACATTAACCATTCAGTAGTGTTAATAACAAAGACAGGCATTTCAATTTCATAAAATAGTACAACTGCTGAAAAAATAATCGCGTAAAATGGTGGGTTTTTAATAATTACATCTAGGTTAAACTTTCTATCTGCTAAAAATACACCCACTGTGAAATGCATTAATATTATTAGAGATGTTATAGAAGCTGAAACACCTAATCCTTGGGATCCATATGCAAACATACAAATTGGAAGGCCCATATTACCTGTATTTGGAAAAATTAATGGAGGTAATTCTCGAATAATATCTTTCGTTTTTATTAGATAAAGATTAATTATACCAACAATTGAAAAGCTTAAAATAGCTAGTAAATAATACCAAAAATAATCTCTGAAAATCTCAAAATTAATACCAGTTGATGTTACTGCGTAAATAACCATGGCTGGTGTACCTATATTTGCGGCAAAGTTCGTTATAAACTTAGTATCAATTTTAGGGTTTTTTTTACCTAAGTAATAACCAATACCAATTACAAAAAAAACAGGAAAAACAACTTCAAAAAGCTTAATATAGATTTCCATTAAAATAATCTAATAACTGTAGGCTTTTTTATGATATTTTTATTTGATCTAAATGAATTTACACATTTTTTTGAATAATATTCTCTTACATTGTGAGTAATAATAATAATTGAGGCTTTTTTTTTAATATTGTCTGGTATTTGAATTAATCTTTGTATTGATATTTTATATTTAGCTAACTGTTTAGTAATTTGGGACAATACACCTGATTTATCTTTAACTTCAAAACGCATATACAAAGAATTAACATAGTTGTTCACATCATATATAGCACTCTTNNTTCTTTTGTTAGATGCAATNCCAAAAGGATATTTTATATTACCCCTTAATACAGATAACAAATCAGACATTAAAGCAGATGATGTGGGCCCTGGTCCTGCCCCCTCACCCTGTAAAACGCTTTCACCTACTGGTTTGCCATCAAGTATAACAGCNTTCATTACACCACCAACATTTGCAATATAAGTATTATTTTTAACCAAACATGGATGAACTCTTTCAAAAAGCTTATTATCAATAATTTCTGTTATACCTAAAAGTTTAATTCTTAAATTCAGTTGTTCGGCAATATCAAAATCTTTGCTTTCGATGTTCTCAATACCTTCCATTAGGGGATTATTTTTAGAAACTTTTTTATTAAATGCCAAAGCTGACAATATTTTTACTTTAGCTAATGCATCATAACCGTTAAGATCTAATTTTGGGTTTCCTGGCTCAGCATAACCAAGATGCTGAGCTTTTTTAAGCACATTTTTAAAGCTATCTTTAGTTTTTTCCATTTCAGACAGTATATAGTTGCATGTACCGTTTAGAATTCCATAAACTTTAGAAATTTTATTTGTTGCAAGTCCTTCTTTAATGGTTCTTAAGATTGGAATACCTCCNCCAACTGATGCTTCGTATTCAAGATTTACTTTATTTTTTTCTGCAATTTCAGAAAGCTTATCACCATGCTTTGATATAAGGGCTTTATTAGGAGTAATGACATGAACTTTATTCCTTAATGCTTTTTCAACAATTGATTTAGAAANACCATCAGATTGACCGATGCATTCAATCAAAATATCTATATCTTTTTTAAAAACATCAAATGGATTTTTATAGAATATTTTTTTATTAAATTTAAATTTTCTTTTTTTATTTTTGTTTCTTGCAGAAATTGCAACAATTTTTATTTTTTTTCCTGTCTTTATTTCAATTTCTTTATTTTTTAATCTTAGTTCATTATATAAATACAAACCTACTTGTCCTAATCCTACTATTGCTATGTTATAATTTTTCTTCATGTTATTTGTCTATATTTGGAAAATCTTTATTTTTATTATAATTTATCAACATTTCATTATACTCACTGATCGTTAGATCATACAAATTCTGTGGGTTAAAAGAATCTGTATTTACAACCTTATTAGATTTACATGATGTTAAACAAAATAAAAGTATAATCAATATTCTCATAAAAGACCCATTTTTTGAGGAAAATTAAATTTGCTATTCATATTTTGGATAGCTTGTCCTGACCCACCTTTTATTAAATTATCAATAGTTGATAAAATTATCAATTTATTCTTATTTTTTGATTTACATATAGAGATATGACAAAAATTAGTATCAATAACATCATTAGTACTTAAATAAATATTTTTCATAATTTTTATGAAAGGTTGATTTTTATAATAACTTTTTAAAAATTTAAAGATGTTACCTTGATTAATATTCTTATTTAAATCTATATAAATGGTAGTGAATATACCTCTAAACATAGGTGACAAATGTGGTGTAAAATCAAACTTTACTTTATTAGTTGTTGATTTATTTAATTCATTTTCTATTTCAGAATTGTGTCTATGATTACTTAAACCATATGCGCTTAAAGACTCATATAAATTTTTATTTGAATATTTTTTGTGTACTCCACGACCAGCACCTGAATATCCTGATTTTGAATCAATAATAATATTATTTATTTTAATTAATTTTTTTTTAACTAGTGGTTTTAAAGGTAATAATATGGATGTTGGGTAACAACCTGGACAGGCAATAATCTGGTATTTTTTTAAGTCTTCATTATTAAGTTCAGGTAATGAGTAAATACTTTTTTTAATATTATTGGGAGCTTTATGCTTTTGCTTATACCATTTAAAATATTTATTAGCATTAAGTCTAAAATCTGCCGCTATATCAATTAGTGTATTATGTTTAAATAAATGTTTTGATATTTTTTGAGCTTCGCCATTGGGTAAAGCAGTAAATATAATGTCAACATTTCTTAATTTAGATTTATTAAACTTAATTATCTTTGGAAGCTTACCCTTAATACTTTTATCAAAATGAGATATTTTTTTACCAACTGAGGTGCTACCACATAGATATTTTATATTAACTCTTTTATGTTTAATTAAGAGTTTAACCAATTCTATTCCGATGTAACCGGTACATCCAGCAATTAAAACATTAAGTTTAGCCATTTAGTATTATAACAGTTTAAAATTAAAAAAGTATTATCTTTTAGAGAATTGAAAACTACGTCTAGCTTTCCTATGACCGTATTTTTTTCTCTCAACTGCCCTAGAGTCTCGGGTAGTTAATTTTTCCTTCTTCAGTGTTGTTTTTGAATTAGAATCAAACATCACCAAAGCTTTTGAAATACCATGAACCAAAGCGCCAACTTGACCAGAAAGACCACCACCTTTTACATTACATCGAACGTCATATGATGTTTGCTCATTAATTATTTCAAAAGGTCTTAATAATTGCATTTTATGGTTTGCTCTTTTAAAATATTCTTTATAATCTTTACCGTTGATTGAAATTTGACCGCTACCTTTTTTTAACCAGATTTTTGCAATTGAAGTCTTTCTTCTACCCGTTGCATATTTGCTATCCTTAACACTAATCTTTATCTTAGAATTATTAGTACTTTGAGCTACTTCCATATTAGTTACTTAAAACGTTTTTTTTATTTAGGGTTGATAAATTTAGTGACACAGGATTTTGTGATGAGTGTGGATGTTCGTCTCCAGAGTAAATTTTTAACTTAGTTAGTTGTTTTTTTGCTAAGGGACCACTAGGTAACATTCTTTTTACCGCCAATTTTAAGATATCAGCTGGTTTATTCTTTTCAGCAAGTTTCTCTGGTGTTATTTCTTTAATACCACCTGGATAGCCAGTGTGTTTATAATACTTTTTATCTTGGAATTTTTTCCCAGTAAATTTAATTTTTTCAACATTCTTAACTACAACAAAATCACCCATATCCATATGTGGAGTAAAAGTTGGTTTGTTTTTACCTCTAAGAATTTTCGATACAACAGTAGCTAATCTTCCTACTATAGCGTTATTTGCGTCAATTTCATACCATTGAGCTGTTATCTCGGATTTTTTAATAAATTTCGTCATCGATGCGGGATTAATACTTATAAAACCATAGTTTGTCAATTAATTGGTCCTCAATAAACTGACAAAAGTTAGGTAATATAGTCCTTTTTAGCTATTGATTAGATATCTAAATATATAATAAAATTGTTTTTCAAACAATATAGAGAGGAAACAAAAAATGAGTAAAAATCCAGAAACAATAGCATTACATGGAGGAGATTATAGAAGCGATCCAGCTACAACATCAGTAGCGGTGCCTATATATAGAACGACTTCATATCAGTTTAAAAATACAGATAACGCTGCAAATTTATTTGCACTTAAGGAGTTTGGTAATATCTACACTAGAATAATGAACCCAACAAATGATGTACTAGAAAAAAGAGTTGCAGCATTGGAAGGTGGATTAGCATGTGTAACTGTAGGATCAGGTCAAGCTGCTTCAACATTTGCAATTATGAATGTTTGTCAAGCAGGAGATAACTTTATTAGCTCAACTGACTTATATGGTGGAACAGTTAATTTATTTACGCATACACTAAAAAAACTTGGTATTGAATGTAGATATGCTGACCCTTCTGATCCAAAAAACTTTGAGAAACTTGTGGATGAAAAAACAAGATGCTTTTATGCAGAGACTCTTCCAAATCCTTATTTAAGAGTTTTTCCTATCAAAGAAGTTTCTGACATTGGTAGAAAACATAACATACCTTTAATTATGGACAACACAGCAGCTCCAGTAATTTGTAAACCACTTGAACATGGTGCGGCAGTTGTAGTTCATTCTTTAACCAAATTTATTGGAGGACATGGTACGGTAATTGGTGGATGTTTAGTTGACGGTGGAAATTTTGATTGGACAGCTGATAAAAAAAGACAACCAATGTTTAATGAGCCAGATGCGAGTTATGGTGGTGCAGTATGGGGCGAAGTAGTGCCACAGTTAACTGGAGCCAATGTAGCATTTGCTGTAAGAGCTAGAGTGTGTTTGTTAAGAGATTTAGGAGCTCCACTTGCGCCAGATAATGCTTGGGGAATAATCCAAGGTTTGGAAACAGCACCTTTAAGAATGAAACAACACTGTTCAAATGCTGAAAAAGCTGTAGCTTTTTTAAACAAACATAAAAATGTTGAAAGAGTGATTTATCCGACACTTCATAAAGGCGAGATTGGTGCTAGATCAAAAAAATATCTCAAAGGTGGAAATGGTGCTTTAGTAGGTATTGANGTTAAAGGTGGCGTAGAAGCTGGTAAAAAATTTATTGAAGCACTTAAAATGTTTTACCATGTTGCTAATATTGGCGATGCAAGAAGTTTGGCTATACACCCTGCTACAACTACACATAGTCAGCTAACACCAGAGGAGCTTTTGGCTGCTGGTGTAACACCAGGTTATGTAAGATTATCAATCGGCATAGAACATCCTGATGATATTATTGCAGATTTAGACCAGGCACTAAGTGCGTCTGGTAAGCCTAATTTGAAGGCTGTAAGTTAGTATTTATATTTTTATAACAAATATATAAAAAACTACTTACTACTATTATTGAACCTATCTGGTGCAAAGATGCATAAAAGATTTTTGCGCCAGATAACAATGTTATAACCCCTAAAAAAATTTGAAATAAGACTGCTAGGTCAAAGACCAATATATTTATTATTGGTAATTTTTTATAAATATAAACTATATTTAAATACAAAATTAAAATAAAAAGTATATATGCCATTTTTCGATGAATAAATTGAATAATTGAGGGTGTATTAAATGATTCACTTGAAAAAAAAGATGCAATACTAACATCGTCAGGTAAAAATTTACCATTCATGTCAGGCCAAGTATTGTAAATAAGACCGCCGTCTAAACCAGCCAAAAAAGCGCCTAAAATAATTTGGAAAAATATAAATATAAATATAATTATTAAAAGTAAACTGGGCAACTTTTTATCAAATGAATTAATTTTATATCTCTCAAGAATATACCAAAAAGTTATTGAAAGAATCACAAAAGCCAAACATAAATGTGAAGCAAGACGATAATGGCTAACATCAACTCTATCGACTAAACCACTCTCTACCATATACCATCCTAAAAAACCTTGGGCACAAATTAAAAAAAATAATAAAAAATATTTAAGTATCGAGGCTCTATCATTTTGGTATTTATATAAAAAAAATAAAAGAGGTAAAATTGAAAGTAAACCAATAAATCTTCCTAGCAATCTATGAAAATATTCCCAATAAAAAATTATTTTAAATTCATTTAAAGTAATATCGCTGTTTAAAAAAATAAATTCTGGTATTTCTTTATATTGTTCAAAATAGATATTCCAATCAGCTTTTGAAAATGGTGGTAATATACCTTTAAATAGTTCCCATTGAGTTATGGATAAACCCGAGTCGGTTAATCTTGTTAATCCACCAACAATAATCATTAAAACAACCAAAAAATATATTGATATGAGCCATAATGTGATTGGGCTTCTTTTTACATCACTATTTACAAACATGTTTTATAAATATAATAATTTAAATAACAACCAATTGTATAAATGTCGCCATTAAATAAAAGAAAATTATCAAAAGTAAGACTAAAATTAGATAATTTAGACAATAAGCTTATCAAATTAATACGAGTACGCACTAACCTGGTAAACGAAGTTTTGAAGCTTAAAGAGCATAAAAAAGATATTATTGATAAAAAAAGAATATCTATGATACTTAAAAAAATCAAAATAAAATCANTTAAAAATAAAATTGATCCAAGAATTACAAACAGAATTTGGAAAAATATGATTTGGGCTTATATAGATTTTGAAAAAAGAAATTTTAAAAAAAAATAAATTTATTTACTGTGGGGTGGAAGTTTTTTTTCAACAAATATCTCATGCTTTCTTGTNGAAGGATTATATTTCTTAGCCTTTANTTTAATTTTTGCTTTTTCACCACCAGCAGGTTTTTTTACATAATAAAAAAAAGGACTATCAGGTTTAGCCTCGGGAACTAATCTTACTTTAACATGAGTTTTTTTTGCCATTATTTTATACTTTTTATTTCTTTCACAATTTTAGAAATTTTACTAAGTTTGTATTTTAAATTTCTATCGGGATAACTTATAGATTTTTCTGAAGAATCGTCAAGATGTATTGTTTCTTCCTTATTGAGTAATTTTTTGACCCCCTCTATCTTAAAACCCTTTTCTTTTAATAGATATTTAATTTTTTTTAATATTTCAACATTTTTGAAATCATAATATCTATGATTTGTATTAAAAAATTTAGGTTTAACCTGCTTAAAACTTTTTTCCCAAAATCTAATTGTGTGTGTATTATATTTACCAGTTTTAGGATCTTTAAGATCTAAAATTTGAGCTACCTCTCCAATAGATTTGTATGCCTTTTCAAGTTTTTTTTTCATTTTGATTCACAAAAATCTTAAATTCTTTTGCAGGTTTAAATAATATAACGGTTCTTTCTTTAATTATTTTTTTTTCTTTTGATTTAAAGTCTATACCAGTTCTTTGTTTTTTTTGCCTAATTGAAAAAGTACCAAATTTAGATATTTTAACTTTTTTATGTTCTATTAAGCTTTCTATAATACTCTCTAAGATATCATCAAAAAGATTATCTGCAATTTTTTTAGAAAAACCAATTTGCATGTATACTGAATTTATAATATCTTTTTTAGTAAGATTTACACGCATTAGCTAATTTTATTTTTTATTTTTGTAATTAAATCACCTCTTACAATTTTTTCACAAACAGTTAGTGAATTAGAAAAGCCAATAAAGTCTGTAGATCCATGGCTTTTAATAACAGGTGAATCGAGACCAATGAAAATTGCACCATTATATAGTCTTGGATCTAATCTTTTTTTAAATTTATTTAAATTCATATAGTTAAGTAATCCAGATAATTTACCAATAATATTATTTGTTAAAGCTTTTTTTAACTCCTCTGTTATAAAATTTGCTGTTCCTTCTGCTGTTTTAAGAGCAATATTTCCAGTAAAGCCATCTGAAACTATAACATTAACTTCGCCTTTCATTAAATTATTACCTTCTATATAACCTTTAAATTCAAAATCTAAATTTTCAACCTGATTAAGTTTTTTGTATGTCTCCTTAATCACTTCATTTCCTTTAATCTCTTCAGAACCGATATTAAGTAATGCAACTTTTGCAGTTTCATCTGGATACAAGGATTTAAATAAAGATGATCCCATTATAGCGAAAT
Source organism: Candidatus Pelagibacter sp. (assembly GCA_002692475.1). The sequence goes on along the minus strand of NZKC01000037.1, from coordinate 1,056 downwards.
CAATTAAATTTTTATCACTACATTCTATATTCGCACCAAGATCTAAAACTACACTCATACCTTTTTTATTTGGCCATAGTGCTGATAGAGCAGGCTTATCAATATTTTCTATCATTTTTAAATTTAGTTTTGAGATAACTAATAATGCACCTGTATTACCTGCTGAAATTACTACATCTGCTTCTTTTTTTTTTACACTTTCAATTGCAAGCCACATACTTGTATCTTTGCCCCTCTTTGCAGCTTCTAAAGGCGTATCAGTACCTTTTACAATATTCTTAGTATCGAAAATTTTAAATGATTTTTGGTTTAAGTTTGAGGGTAAAAATTTGGAAATTCGTTCTTGATCACCATAAATTTTATAAAAAACATCTGATGTACTCTTATAATGATGATTTATACCATCAATAATTTTTTTTGGAGAGCCATCACCACCCATTGCATCAATTGCAATCGTTATCATTTTTGACATTTATAATATATTATAAATATTTTACTCTTTAGGATCTAGGATTTGTCTTCCTTTATACATACCAGTTTTTAGATCTAAATGATGAGACAATCTATATTCACCACTTTTTTTATCCTCAATAATATTCTTAGGTGAAACACGGATATGCGATCTTCTCTTCCCTGCTCTAGATCTAGTAGTTTTACGTTTAGGTACAGCCATAATTAAATTTCATTTTTAATTACACCTTTTGTGAACAAATGAAAAGGTTTTTTTGATAAATAGTCACGAAATTTTTCAAAATATTGTATTAAATCGTGTAAATTTCCTTCATAATTTATAAAGCTCTTTAATGTATCTTCTTTATCTTTACTAGACAAATTTTCCCATCTTTCAATTTTATCGAGAATTGAGTAAAAAACATTTAAGTAATTTTTCATTTTTTTATTGATTGAAGCGTCACCATAACCAATCTCTCTAATACTTAATTCTAATTGACGAAAAATATAGTCGTAAATATTTTGCATCTCTTTCTTATCAACAGAATTCTTATAGTTTTTTATAAAAAAACCTAAATGAAATAGTAATATAATTAGTCGATCTGA
>NZKC01000070.1 GCA_002692475.1 Candidatus Pelagibacter sp. | reverse complement strand
TATAAATAATTGTGATACGCTCAATTAAGAGGTATCATTTAGATTAACTTGCTTATAAAAGGAGAAAACAATGACAAGACTATCTATATGGAACGATTTACGTCCATTTTCAGTAGGTTTTGATGACCTATTTGACCACTTTAATAATACATTAGAGTACACGGTTAAACAACCAACATCATATCCACCTTACAACATTAACAAAGTAGATGATTTAAATTATCAAATCGAAATGGCACTTGCTGGTTTCGGTAAAAAAGACATTGAAGTTAAATCTGCTAATAGTCAATTGACAATTAAGTCAGTTGAGAGTGATGATAAGGATGAAAAGGAAACTCTACATAGAGGTATTTCAAAAAGAAAATTTAGTAGAACATTTACTTTGGCAGATGATATCAAAGTTAATGGTGCTAAATTAAAAGATGGAATGCTTTTGATTGACTTAGAGAAAATCGTACCAGAGGAAAAGAAACCTCGTACAATTGACATCAAGTAATTGATTCAATAGATAGGCGATCCTTCGGGGTCGCCTTATAAATAATTAAAACAACATTAGTCTATTGTTTCCCATATGGGTTGCGACATTCTAATATTATTAAAAGGAGTAACATATGTTACATAAACTAAACGAAGTGGTTAACTTCGATAAAAATACCGCCTCACATTTTTTCACAAAATCATATTTTAAATATTCACATCTAGGTGATAATCTAAAGTTTATTGGTCCTGTAAAAGTTAAATTAAACACAATCATACAAGAGGATGTTTTAACAAAAAACATAGGTAGACCTGAAAGGCATACAACTAAAGAGCTACAAAATATTGCTCAAGATTTAGGTAATGGAGTAAAACCATATTTAGATTTACCTGTTATTGTTAAGAATAATGATCCAGATATTGAAGCTGAATACAACTTAGTTGCTGGGTTTGGTACTCTTAATGGACTACAAGAAAATGGCATAAAAGAATATTGGTTTTACATTGTTGAAAATGCAACACCGTCTCAAATAGATGAAATTGCTACCTATGAAAATACAAGTCATATTAACGATACAAAATATAATACTGGTGAGATAGGTATTATTCATCATATAAAAAATGAGATTGCTAAAAAACATAAAGAACTTGTTAATACTGAAGATTCTATTAGAGCATATATTGATAGAGTTTGGCCTGGTATGTCCGAAGAGGTAAGAGGTAGAATAGTGTCAAAAGCAAAAAATGCTCAGACGAAATCAAGAGCATTTATAACCTATAATGCTTCTTCAGTAAAAACTTGGCAAGATGAAACAGCAGATGAAAAAGCAAAATTTGTTTTTGGTGGTAAGTATGACAAAGACAGAAATCAATATGGTTACTTGGGTGCTAATACTATGGATCCAATAATTAATGCTGCTCGTAAATATGTTGAAACAAATAACTTTAGTTATGTGGTTCTTCATGTAAAAGACCCAGGTAATAAAACGGTAAAACAACTAAGACAAAACAAAATAGAACAATTTAAAAATATGTTAGATATGTTTAAATCTTTGGGAGTTAAAAATACTAACTTCATAAAGATATTAGGATTTTTACCACAAGATACCAAAAATGAAGATATGAGATTTTTGGTAAATGTAAATGGTAAATCAATTAAATAATTATTTTAAGGGGACCTGCTTGACAGGTCCCTTTATTTCTGTTATAATGATTTTAATTAAACAAAAAGGTGAATATTAATATTATGAAAATCAATCAAAACACACAAAACATTCTTAAAAACTTTTCTGAAATCAATACTAATATATTGATTAAACCAGGAAAAGAATTAAGCACAATATCTACTATGAGAAATATATTTGCAAAAGCAAATATTGATGAATCATTTGATACTGAATTTGGTATCTATGACCTTAATGAATTTCTTGCAGTAATGTCAGGACTAAACAAACCTGAATTATCTTTACAAGATAAATTTATGACTATTTCTGCTGAAGGCAGTAAGTCAAAAGCAAAATACTTTTATTCTGATCCGTCAGTTCTAGTGTCGCCAACTAAAGAAGTAAATATGCCAGAGGCAGATGTTACTTTTAGTTTATCAGAATCACATCTTACAGAATTGAAAAAGATGGCTGCGATTCTAAAAACACCTGACCTTGCATTAGTAGGAACAAAAGGTGGTGATATAGTGTTAAAAGTATGTGATAAAAAGAATGATACATCTAATAACTTTGATATCGTTGTAGGCGAAAGTGCTACAGCAGATTATACTTTCTATTTTAAAGTAGAAAATTTAAAAATGATATCTGGTGATTATGATGTTTCAGTATCTTCAAAGTCTATATCTCATTTCAAAAACAAAAAACTACCTATTGAATATTGGATTGCTCTTGAGCCAGACAGTACAATCAGTAAGTAATTTTAATTATAACATGAACGGAGTGAAATATGAATACAGACTTTCTATGGGTCGAGGAGTATCGGCCTAAAACTATTGATGATTGTATATTACCATCATCATTAAAAACACTATTTAAATCCTTTATTACTAAAGGCGAATTATCTAATCTATTATTTTCAGGTACACCAGGTATTGGTAAGACCACAGTTGCAAAAGCATTATGTGAAGAATTAAATTGTGATTGGATAATGATTAATGGTTCCGAAGAAGGTGGCATTGATGTATTAAGAAACAAGATTAAAAACTTTGCTTCTACTGTATCACTATCAGGTGGTAAAAAAGTAGTTATACTTGACGAGGCAGATTATCTTAATCCACAATCTACACAACCTGCATTAAGAGGTTTCATTGAGGAGTTTCATAAGAATTGTAGATTTATTCTTACTTGTAACTTCAAGAATAGAATCATAGAACCTTTGCATAGTAGATTTTCTAATATTGAATTTAGAATTAATCCAAAAGATAAACCTAAATTAGCAAGTCAGTTGTTTTCAAGAGCAACTCATATTCTGAAAGAACAGAATGTTGACTTTGAAGAAAAGGTACTTGCTGAATTAATCAAGAAACATTTTCCAGACTTTAGAAAACTTATCAATGAACTACAAAGATATTCTGTAAGTGGTACTATTGACGCTGGTATTCTTGTTAATGTATCAGACGAAAACTTAAAGACACTTGTAACACATTTAAAAGGTAAAGAGTTTAGTGATATGAGAAAATGGGTTGTCAATAATCTTGACAATGATCCAGTTAAAATATTTCGTAAAATTTATGACAATATGTATGAGAGTTTAGAACCAGAAACTATACCTCATGCTGTTTTAATTATTGCTGATTATCAGTATAAGNCTGCCTTTGTNGCNGACCAAGAAATTAANNTGGNGGCNTGTNTAACTGAATTGATGTCCCAGGTTAAATTCAAATGAGTTACGAATTAAAAGAATACTTAAACGCCATAAACTTCACTAAAAAGGATCTAATGGATTCAGATGATGAATTATGGAAGAAAAAGTATCCTGCATTTATCGTAAATAAACTATTGTCTGCTTTTTCAGACACTATAATGCTTGTTAATGAAATGAATAGAAATCACTTCATTGATAAAGATATGCAATTTCAATTTCTACTAAATAGTATTAGAACGAAGAAACGGTATAGTCCGTTTTTGAGGGCGAGTAAACTAAAAGAAATTGAGTGTGTAAAAGAGTATTATGGCTATAGTAATGATAAAGCAAAATCCGCTCTTGATATACTCACCAAAGATGAGATAAAACTCATTAAGGAAAAATTATACAAAGGTGGGATAAAATGAATGAATTAGATAACAGTTGGCATCCAGAGAAAATGCTGGAAGTACAATTAAAAGAACCAGACGATTTTTTAAAGGTTCGTGAAACACTAACTAGAATTGGTGTTGCCTCTAGAAAAGATAAAAAATTATTTCAATCGTGTCATATACTACACAAACAAGGTAGATATTTCATAACGCATTTTAAGGAACTATTTGCGTTAGATGGTAAAGAAGCAAACTTAACCGACAATGATATTGAAAGAAGAAATACGATTGCTCAGTTATTGGCAGATTGGGGATTAATTGCAATAATTAATGCTACAGTTGCTGAGAAAAAAGCACCTCTATCACAAATTAAAGTTTTATCATTTAAAGAAAAGAATGATTGGGACTTACAAGCGAAATATAACATAGGTAAAAAAATCGAAGATGAAGGCACCGAAGTTTAAAGACTTTATAACAGAAGCTAAAACTGAAAAGTATAAACTACTGATTATAACAGATGAGCCTGAAAAGGCAAAGACCTTTCATACTGCTGATAGACTCAAAGAAGAAGCAGAGAAATTAGGATGGAAACATTATCTGTATAAACTAACTGGTGGTTATACTTCATACGAAGATGGTATTTTTAGATTACATAATAAAGAAGATGAAAAAGGTTTTGAAGTTTCAGGTAAAGACACAATCGCAATCATAAGAGGTTCAGTTGTCAGAAAAGATAGTTGGATGGATATTATATCTTCATTAGAAAAACATAGTGTTTGTGTCATCAATAGTAGGCAAACAATCAATATTTGTACAGACAAATATAGAACAGCACTAAGACTTTCTGATTATGGTATTCGACAACCTAAAACTACTTTAATAAACGATCCAGAAAAATCAGCACTAGCATTTGATAAACTAGATACACAAATGCCTGTGATTATGAAAACTTTAAGGGGGTCAAAAGGTGTTGGTGTATTGTTTATTGAATCAGAAAAAGCATTAGACAGTATTGTACAATTAATTTACAAACAAGACGAAGATACAGATTTACTTTTACAAGAATATATTAAAACAGATTATGATGTTAGAGTATTAGTCTTAGGCGGCAAGATACTTGCTACAATGAAGCGACCTGTTATTGAAGGTGACTTTAGAAGTAACGTATCGCAAGGTTCTAAACCAGAAAAAATTGAACTAACAGAATTAGAAATAGAAGAAAGTTTAAAGGCTGCAAAAGCAGTTAATGGACTATGGACTGCTGTTGACTTTATACCAAGTAAGAATAGAGAAAAAGAGCCTCCATTTGTGATTGAGGTAAACTCATCTCCTGGTACTGAAGGTATGGAAGAAGCAAGTGGTCAAAATATTAGTAAAGAAATTATAGAATTTTTTGCTGAGAAAAAGAATTGGGTCAAAGTACCAAGTGAGTGTGGTTACAAAGAAATTGTAACTATCAAACCATTTGGTGAAATTATCGCTAAGTTTGATACAGGTAATTCAGGCATGTCAGTTATTCATGCTGATAAAATGAAAGTTAATGGTAAAAAGATTACATGGTCTTTACTAGATAAAACTATNACAAGTGATATCATTCGACAAGAAGAAATATCAGTAGGCGGTTTAAGAGACTATGACGAAACCAGATATGTCATTAAACTAGATGTGGAGTTTCTAGGTACTATGTATGAAACAGAATTTACTTTAGATGATAGAGAAGATAGAACACCAATTCTATTTGACCGAGAGTTTATGAGTAGAGTAAATGTTATGGTAAATCCAGACAGAAAATATGTCGTTACGACAAAATATAGTTTAGATTAACGCTTTACAAATCAATTGTATTGTGTTATAATATGTTATGAAAAGGAGTGAACAAACATGGCTAAAAATCACCAAGCAGACAATCCGTTATTCAAGGCATTGTCAAAAAGATACGAAGCACAGATAGCAGAAGCGTATGCTACTTTAATTGTATATTTTGATAATTCAGTAGGTATCGGCGAACATCCACAACACATTAGTGAAATGGATAAACAGTTAGAAATAATATCAACTGCCGAAGAAAAAATACATTCGTTAAATAAACATTTTAATAATACACAAATATAGTGAAATTTTATACTAGTGTGCTGCCATATAAAGGTCGACTCTTAGTAAGAGGAGTTAACCATGATGGCAGCCACAAAAAGTTTAGAGTAAATTACAAACCGTCTTTGTTTACACCTGTTCAAAAAGAAACAGGATATAAAACATTAGATGGTCGTAATGTAGCAAAGATTGAACATGATAGTATGTTCGAGGCAAGAAAATGGATTGACGAATACAAAGATGTAACTAACTTTGAATATTTTGGTAATACAAGATTTCAATATCCATATATCGCAGATGAGTTCCCAGGCAAAGTTGATTGGGATATTAAACAAATAAGATTAATCACAATTGACATTGAGTGTGAAAGTGAAAATGGTTTTCCTGATGTAGATAAGGCTGAAGAACCTTTAATCTGTATTACTGTAAAAGACCATGCAAGAAAAAGTATTATTGTTTTTGGNTGTGGNAACTTTGTNAATGACCGTGATGATGTAAAATATTTTAANTGTTCTACTGAAAGAGATTTANTACAAAAGTTTACAAAGTTCTGGACTGCTTANAATCCAGATNTNGTAACTGGTTGGAATGTNAAGTTCTTTGATATNCCTTATTTNATGAATCGNTTTANATATCTTATGGGCGATGAATATTTAAATCAGTTTAGTCCTTGGGGTATCGTAANTCAAANTAGTGCAAGAATAACTGCTAAAGGNTTTAACAAAGAACAAAACTATTATGATATNNTNGGNNTTTCAGTTTTAGATTATCTTGACNTNTATCGTAAACATACATTTGTTAGACAAGAAAGTTATAAANTAGATTANATNGGTNAAGTAGAATTAGGNGAACAANAAANTAGANAANCCNTATGANACTTTCAAAGAGTTTTATNNNAACGANTATCAATTATTTGTAGAGTATAATATTCAAGANGTTGANNTAGTTGATAAGTTAGANGATAAAATGCAGTTGATTGCTTTNCANTTNACNATGGCCTATGAAGNNAAAGTNAANTATCAAGATGTATTTGGTCAAGTTCGTATGTGGGATACNATTATATTTAATTATCTNAAAGANAATAAACTTGTTTGNCCTGCTGTAAATGANAACGAATACTCTGGTGGTTATGAAGGTGCATATGTAAAAGATCCTGTTGTAGGTTTTCACGATTGGATTTGTAGTTTTGATTTGAACAGTTTGTATCCNCATNTNATTATGCAGTATAATATNTCNCCTGAAACAATGGTNGGGTTTGAACCTAATTCTGTNAGTGTNGAAAAAATGTTAAATCAAGAATCTGATTTATCTNATNTANANGGTTNTACNATNACACCNAANGGTGCTNNGTTTNGNACAGACAAACGAGGTTTTCTTCCTNAGTTGATGGANAAACTNTATNAAGAACGAGTNNTATATAAAAAGAAAATGATTAGANGCAAAANCNNNGTATCAAGANACTGGTGATAAAANATTATTAAATGATATNGCNGCNAANCATAATATTCANNTNGCAAGAAAGATTGCNTTGAATAGTGCNTATGGTGCTATNGGCAATCAATACTTTAAATANTTTGATGTAAGACACGCTGAAGGTATTACAAAGGCAGGTCAACTTGCNATNAGATGGATTGAAAGAGANGTNAATNATTATTTAAANNATTTACTTAAAACTAAAAANGTNGTTTATGTTGTGGCTTCTGATACTGATTCNATCTATGTAAAACTTGGTGCAGTTGTAGATAAAATATTTAAAGATAAATCTGATACAAGAAAGATTGTAAAAGTTCTAGATAAATTTTGTGAAGAAAAATTACAAATTGCAATTGATAAGAGTTATGATAATCTTGCTAAATATGTAAAAGCATTTGACCAAAAAATGATTATGAAACGAGAAGTAATTGCAAACAAAGGTATCTGGACTGCTAAGAAAAGATATATCTTAAATGTTTATAATGAAGAAGGTGTTGATTTGAAAGAACCTAAATTAAAGATTATGGGTATTGAAGCAGTTAAGAGTTCAACTCCTGCCCCTTGTCGTATCAAGATTAAAGAGGCATTGAAAGTAATTATGAATAAAGATGAAAATGCTTTGATACAATTTATTGATGAGTTTAGAACACATTTCAAAAAGTTACGACCAGAAGAAATTGCTTATCCTCGTTCATGTAATAATCTTAAAAAGTATTCTTCATCAACAGACATATATCAAAAGTCAACACCAATTCATGTGAAAGGTGCTCTACTGTATAATAATTTACTAAAGAAAAACAAATTAAGAAAGTATGAAGTAATACAAGAAGGCGATAAGATTAAATTTATTGTTTTAAAAGAACCTAATCCATTAAGAGAAAAGGTGATATCTTTCCCAACACACTTACCAAAAGAATTTAATCTACACCAATATATTGATTTTGATGAGCAGTTTGACAAGTCATTTTTAGAACCATTACGATTTATTGTCAATGCAATCAACTGGAATTTTGAAAAACAAGCAACCCTGGATAACTTCTTCTAATGAAAGAAAACGNATTTACACACTATATTAGAGATAATACACTATATAACCGTCTCATAGCCGCCGCTACAGACGGAAAACTACCTGTCTTGACATCAAGTATCTTCGAAAAAATGAACGCTGAGTACGGAAAAGAGAAGATGAGAACACACTTGGCAGACTATATTGCTAGTGAAAGACCAGTCTTTCCTCTCAAAGAAATTACAAAAGAAGATATGAGAACNGCATTTGCCAATCTTAAAAAGTTTGATACTAGTACCATTTGCATTCCTAATGAGCAAGTAGAAAAAGAAGTATTTGAAAAGTATGATGATTACAAATACTCTTATAGTAAGTGGGGTCTTGGCTTAATAAATGGTGCTAGTACCTTTAATGATGTAAGTAATTATTTCATGCAAGATTTGAGATTAGAATGTAGTAGTTATGGCTTTCGAGCACCTAAAGAAGTTTGGGAGAACGGTGATGCCTATGCTATCTGGAAATGCCTAGGACCCATATGGCGAGGTATAAATGGAGTTAAACTTACAAAGATAAAAGAATTAGATGGTACTGAAACAGAGAAANTAGTCGGTGGNCAGTTAGATGAAAAAAGTTATATATCAGCATTTAGATTAGGTACTTATATTGCAACACAATTTAAACCNNTNGTTGCAAANNCAATNTATGATATNACAAATGCTAAAACTGTATTAGATACAAGTTGTGGTTGGGGTGATAGACTTGCAGGTTTCTTTGCTTCAGACGCTGAAGAATATTATGGCTGTGATCCTAATCCTAATACTTACCAAAGATATCAAGAACAGATTGCAACGTATAATAAATTTTTAGATAAACCTAAAAAGGTTCACATATGGAGATGTGGTGCTGAAGATTTACCATATCACAAACTACCAAAGATTGATGTTGCATTTACAAGTCCACCATACTTCTCTACCGAACAATATAACAAAGGTGGGGAACATCAAGAGGACCAATCATGGCATAAGTTCAACGAGTATGATAAATGGCGTGATGAGTTTTATTTACCAGTTGCAGAAAAAACTATGGAAGTATCTAAGTTCATGTTTGTAAATATTATGGATCCAAAGATACACGGTATTAGATATCGTTCTGGCGATGAATTGGTAGATAAGTTTAAAGATAAATTTCTTGGTCAGATTGGCATGAGAATTATGCAACGACCAAAATCAGATACATTATTTAAAGATGAGCAAGAAAAGGCAGACTTTATGAATAAGATGTTTATAGAAAATGTTTGGTGTTTTGGACCAGAAACAGACCTATTTAAAAATTCAAGAAAGGCAACTTTAGATGAGTTCTTTGCTTGACAAAAAATTATATATAGTGTATAATATAAATCAAAATGACAGTAACAGTTTATTCTCGAACAATAGATGGCAAGAAAAAAAGTGAGTGGGAGTTTCACTCTACATATATCGATGGTATGCCAGGCGGTAAAAAAAGAGAAGTAGAATATGCTGGTAATTTTAAACAAAGAGAAAATGACAAAGAATATAAAATAGAGGTAACAGATAATGAGTGATTTTTTGAAAGACATAATTAAAGAAACTGGTAATGAATATGCTAGTTTAGTATCAGATGGTGCGTCAGGTGACGTAACAGATTTTATTGATACAGGTTCTTATATATTCAACGCATTATTAGGTGGTGGTATAAACAAAGGTTTACCATCAAATAAAATAACTGCTATTGCAGGTGAAAGTGCTACGGGTAAAACTTTCTTTGTACTAGGTATGTGTAAACATTTTCTAGACCAAAATCCTGATGGTGGTGTTATATTCTTTGAATCAGAATCAGCAGTATCAAAAGAGATTATTGAAGAACGACAAATTGATAGTAGTAGAATGGTTGTAATGCCAGTAACTACTGTTCAAGAATTTAGACATCAATCATTGACAGTATTAGACAAATATATTGCTCAAGATAAGTCTGAAAGAAAACCATTATTGCTTGTATTAGATTCTTTAGGTATGTTATCAACAACTAAAGAAATAGAAGATACACAGGCAGGTAAAGAAACAAAAGATATGACAAGGGCACAGATTGTTAAAGCTGCCTTTAGAGTATTAACATTAAAACTAGGTAAGGCAAAAGTTCCCCTTATCATAACAAATCATACTTATGATGTTATCGGTAGTATGTTCCCAACAAAAGAAATGGGTGGTGGTTCTGGTCTGAAATATGCAGCTAGTTCTATCGTCTATCTTTCTAAGAGAAAAGAAAAAGACGGAACAGAAATTATTGGTAATATTATTCATTGTAAAAATTACAAGTCCAGATTGACAAAAGAAAATAAAGTAGTAGATGTTCGTTTAACTTATGATAAAGGTTTAGATAGATATTATGGCTTATTAGATTTAGCATTGAAACATAATATATTTAAATCAGTATCAACAAGGGTAGAGTTGCCAGATGGTAGTAAAACATTTGGTAAAACAATTAACAATAATCCTGAAAAGTATTTCACACCAGAGATATTAGAAAAGTTAGATGAAGTTTGTGCTAAAGAATTTAAATATGGAGATGTAGTTGACACCGAAGATACCACCGACCCACAAGACGACAAGTCCTAAACACCAAGAAGATTATGTGTTTGTAGA
>NZKC01000068.1 GCA_002692475.1 Candidatus Pelagibacter sp. | reverse complement strand
ACACTAAATACAAAAAATCAGATAAAATTAAGCAAGCCTCTAAAAAAGATATCAAATCAATGGTAGATCTTTGTATTAATCATTTGGATGCAATAAATTTTTTTAAACCCAGTGAAAAAAAACCAAAAATGATGCAGAACTTATTAAGTTTATTTTACAGGGTCGATCTTTCTCGAAAAGAAACACGTATTTTATCAAGTGTATTTGCAAGTTTAGCTAAAAAAGGTCGATTGACAAAATGAGGAGTAGGTTTATAAACCCATCTATTAAATGACAAAAAGATTAAACTCTAAACATAAAGTAGACAGAAGATTAAAAGTTAATTTATGGGGAAGACCAAAAAGTCCCTTTAATACAAGAGGGTATCCACCAGGACAACATGGTCAATCAAGACAATCTAAACCTTCTGATTATGGAGTTCAGCTTCAGGCTAAACAAAAATTAAAATCTTATTATGGAAACATGAATGAGAGACAATTTAGAAATGTTTATAAAAAAGCTATTAAGAAAAAAGGTGATACAGCAGAAAATTTAATTGGTTTACTTGAAAGAAGACTTGATGCAATCGTATATAGAGCAAAGTTAGCAACAACTATCTTTTCAGCAAGACAGTTAATAAATCATGGACATATAAAAGTTAATGGAAAAAAAGTAAATATTTCCAGTTATCAAGTTAAAGAAGAAGACAGTATTGAAATCCGAGATAAGTCAAAACAATTAGCTTTCATAGATATAGCCCTAGCTAACAAAGAAAGAGAAGTACCAGAATATCTTCAAGTTGATGAAAAAAACAAAAAATTAAAGTTTGTAAGAGTTCCAAAATTTGAAGAAGTTCCTTATCCTGTTGTAATGGAACCAAATCTAGTTATTGAATATTATTCTAGATAAAATATAGATTTATAATCTACAATTTAAAACATAATTGATGAATAATTTAAAAAGCAAAATATTTTACTTATTTCTTTTTTTATTTTTTGTTACAGGAAGCATTACATCATTGAATGTTGGAATTTCTCATGATGAATGGCATGAAGAAGAAAATTGGAAATATAATATTTCATTATCCCAAAATATTAAAAATCATATTTTTTTTAATGAAAAAATTGACCCTGATTTAGAGAACTATAAAGACAAATATTATGGGATCGGTTTTCAAATTATATCTCAACCTATACAGTTGATTTTAAAAAAAATTATTAAAAATAATGATATAAGCTCATATGGAGCAAAACTTGTTTCTAAACATTTTGTTGTTTTTTTATTTTTTTTTCTCTCAGGTATAAGTCTTTATTTAATAATTAGAAAAATCATTGATAATGATGAATTTTCATATTTAGCACTTTTGACGTATCTCTTTTATCCTTATTTATTTGGCCAATCTTTATTCAGCCCAAAAGATATACCTTTTATGTCAGTATGGATAATCTGTACTTATTTTAGTTTTAATATTTTTGAAAATTTAATAGAAAAAAATAATTCAAGTAAATCCGGTTTAATTATACTTGGTATTTCAACAGCATTTTTACTTTCAATAAGAGTGACTGGTGTTTTGATATTAATTCAATACCTTATAAGTTTATTAATATATCTTAATATATCAAATATTAATGTAATTGCATTTATTAAAAAATTTTATTTAAAAATTTTTATTTTTATATTTTTTTTATTTTTGTTTATTTATTTATTTTATCCATTGTATTGGATGAACCCATTAATATTCATCACCGCTATACAAGAAATGGGCAGATTTTATAATGATGTTTGTACCAATACGTTAGGTACATGTATGTATGCTAAAGATTTACCACCAACCTACATTCCAATATGGTTATCAGTTAAACTTCCTTTGCTCATAATTTTAGGTATTTTTCTTATACCTTTTACAGAAAAAAAAATATTTATAGATAACAAAAAAAATGTTTTTTTTGGTACCATTTTGATTACTTCTATTTTAGTTCCCCTAATTTTAATATTAAGAAATGTAACTCTTTACGATGAGTTGAGACATATTATGTTTTTAATACCACTTTTTTTTATATTAGGCACAGTTTCTTTGTATAAGTTTTCAAAGAAATTTTTTTTTATATTTAGTATTTTAACATTATCCTTATTCGTTATAGAAAATATTAAAATACATCCATATCAATATGTTTGGTTTAATCTACCATCAAGAGCATTAGATTTAACTTCTGATTTTGAATTAGAATATCAAGGCCTTAGCGGAAAGGAAATAGCAAAACAGATATCTAAAACTGATCAGAAAGAAAAATGCATATTGGTTAGCCCCCAACATTCAGTTAAACCATTTCTAAGTACTGAAAAATATAATTGTTATGCACAATGGCAGCTTATTGATACAAATTATGAGAGACCTTTTCTTGCAGTACAACATGTAAGAAACTTAAAGAAAAGTATGCCTTATAAATGTGAGTCAATTTATGAAGATGGGTTTAATCTTTTATTTCATAAGAAAAGATTTGTTACAGGTAAACTTCTTAGGTGTAATTAATTAAAATTAATAAAATTATCTGTGTATAAATGACTGAATGTTGCAGACCATATTCTTGTGTAATTTAAATCTTTAAGGAAAATATTAATATTAGAGTTATCAATATTTTCGTCATAAATTTCTACACATACTAATTTAGGTCTATAAATCTCAAAATCTAGAGATTTTAAAGCTTCAAAATCAGCTCCCTCTATATCTATATTTAAAAAATCTATTTTTCTATTTTTATACTTTGAATTGTTGAGTATTGTGGTGAGTTTATTAGATTTTATTTTTTGTTCTTTTATTAAGCCCTGCATTCTTTGATTAGCAATATTTTTTTTTATTGTAGTCAATTGACTTAATTTTTTTTGATAGAAGAAAGTTACGTAATCATCATTATTTGAAACAGCTACATTAATATTAATATCATCAGGTCTTATGAAATTAAATAAATCTATTGAAAATTCGCTTAGATCTATATTAATTCCTCTCCAGTTATTTTTGTATAATAGATAAGTGTTATTTCTGTCTAAAGGGTGGTATCCACCAGCATCAACATAAAAACCATTTTTAATATTTTTTAATATTTTAACTATCTCTAGGTCTTCACCTTCCATAGCATAGGTCTTTCTTTTTATTAAAAATTTATTTTTAAGATAGATATTTTGGATTATATGAATTTTTTTATATAACTTATTTATAAAGTTATTCATTCAACTGATTTAAGTTCATTTTTTATTTTCAAAATAAACTTGTTAATCAATATTCTTTCATCTTCCGCTAAATAATTTTCTTTATCAATAGCTTTTTGCATCTCATTTTTTATTGAGGAAACCATGCCTTTTCTTCCTTCCTTAGTAAAAATTATTTCAGCTTTTTGATTAAACTTATTAATTGTCTTTCCAATGGTAAATTCAAATACTATAATAAGAGCTACCACAGCTATTATAGTTTTGTAAATATATTGTCTCATTGTTTGTGACTTATATTTTTATCCTGTAAATATTTTTTTAGTTCACCATTTTCAAACATTTCTTTTACAATGTCACAACCTCCTACAAATTCTTTTTTTACATATAATTGTGGAATTGTTGGCCACTCGCTGTAAACCTTAATACCTTCTCTTATTGATTGATCCGCTAGAACATTAACTCCTTTAAAATTTACTTCTAATAATTTTAAAATATTTGTAACTGCCATTGAAAAACCACACTCTGGAACTTCTGGAGTGCCTTTCATAAATAGGCAAACTTCATTATTTATTATTTCATTTTCAATTTTATCTTTAACTTGTTGGTCCATTTTTCTCCTTTGTTTTTAATGCTAAAGCATGAAGTTCATTTCCCATCTTGCCTTTAAGAGAGTCATAAACCATTTTATGCTGCTGAATTTTAGTTTTACCCACAAATTGCGATGATATTACTGTTGCTGAATAATGGTTACCATCACCTGCTAAATCTTGTATTTCTACTATTGCATCTGGAAAAGTTTCTTTTATTAAACTTTCAATTTCTTTTAACTGCATTGTCATTAGTTAATCATATACTTTCTTAACCAACTTTTATAGCTCTTTTCTAGATCGTCAATTGACAATTTGATCTCATCAGAAAATTCAATATTTTCATCAACAACAGTTCCAAGCTCATCATAATGTACAGAATTTTCTTTTAAAATCTTATCAACTTTGGGTAAATTTTCTTTTTGAATTTCTACCAAATATCTAGCTTGATCTTCTCCAAAAAAATACTCAAATTTATTAATTAAACCTTTTAGTTGATTAATTTTTATACCCTTTTTTCCCTTTAAACACATCTTGGAGATAGCAACTATTATTCCACCTAATGACACGTCATGACAAGACTCTATCAGATTTTCTTTAATTAGTTTTAAAGTAGTCAAACCATTATTTTTTTCATTAAATAGATTTACTTCTGGAGGTGGTCCTTTTTTTTTCAGATAGGATATTTCGTGCAAAAATACTTTGTTCTAAGTGTCCAATTGTTTTGCCAATTACTAATATTATATTTCCAGTATTTTTTAGATCCATAGATATCATGTTTTGATAATTTTTAATCAATCCGACTCCACCAATAGACGGTGTTGGTTTGATACCTTTATCTTTGGTTTCATTATAAAAAGAGACATTTCCCGAAACAACTGGAAAGTCTAAATATTTACTTGCTTCAGTGATACCATGAACACACTCAACAAACTCACCCATATTTTTCTCTTTTTCTGGATTTCCAAAATTTAAACAGTTCGTAACAGCTATTGGATCTGCTCCGACAGAAATTAAATTTCTCCAACTTTCACATACTATTTGTTTTCCCCCAGATAAAGGATGAGCGAAACAATATAAAGCAGAAGAGTCGACAGATGCAGCAACTGCTTTAGATGTCCCATGAATTCTTACCACACCAGAGTCACCACCTGGTTTTTGAATAGTGTCACCCATAACAGTGTGATCGTATTGATCCCAAATCCATTGCTTATCGCAAATATTTGCTGTTGATAATAATTTTTTTAAACAATTTTCAATTTTTAGAGCTTTAAAGTCTTGTTTTTTAAATTTTATACTTTGAGGCAGTTTAATCTTTTTCCATTTTCTATCATAAACTGGAGCGTTCTCAGCTAAGAAATCAATTGGTATATTAGCAACTTTTTTTTCATCAAAATATAATTCAATATTTTTTGAATTTGTAGTTTTACCAATGATTGCAAAATCAAGATCCCATTTATCAAAAATTTTCTTAGCTTTTTCTTCTTTTCCATTTTCAAGGACTATCAACATTCTTTCTTGACTCTCTGATAACATAATCTCGTAAGGTGTCATTTTTTCTTCTCTGCAAGGAACTTTATTTAAATTAAGTTCGATACCTAACTTTCCTTTTGATGCCATCTCTACACTAGAAGAAGTTAATCCTGCTGCACCCATATCCTGAATTGCGATAATTGAATCTCCAGCCATCAATTCAAGACAAGCTTCTAATAAAAGTTTTTCTGTAAATGGGTCCCCAACTTGAACAGTAGGTTTTTTTTCCTCTATCTTTTCATCAAATACTGCTGATGCCATGCTTGCACCATGTATTCCATCTCTTCCAGTTTTGGAACCAACATAAATAACTGGTTTATCAATTCCTGCAGCTTTTGAATAAAATATTTTATTTTTATTCACTAATCCTAGTGTCATAGCATTTACCAATATATTTCCGTTATAAGACTCATCAAATGTTGTTTGACCCGCAATAGTTGGAACACCGATACAATTTCCATATCCACCTATCCCTTTAACGACTCCTCTCAGTAAGTTTTTTGTTTTTTTATGTTGAGGTGAGCCAAAGTGTATTGAGTTAAGATTTGCAATGGGTCTTGCACCCATTGTAAAAACATCCCTCATAATACCACCTACACCTGTTGCTGCTCCTTGATAAGGTTCAATAAATGATGGGTGATTATGACTTTCAATTTTAAATACAATAGCATCATCATCTCCTATATCTATAACTCCTGCATTCTCTCCAGGACCTTGGATTACCTTTTTTCCTTTTGTATGTAGGTTTTTAAGATGTTTTTTTGAAGATTTGTAAGAACAATGTTCATTCCACATAGCTGAAAAAATCCCTAATTCTGTTATATTTGGAATTCTCTTTAAGAGATCACATATTTTTTTATATTCATCTTTTTTTTAATCCATGATCAATTGCAACTTTTTCGTTTACTGTCATTATTTTAAATTATTTAATAAGTTTTTGAAAAAAAGCGATCCATCTTCACCCGACAAATATTTATCAATCATTCTTTCAGGATGAGGCATCATTCCTAAAATATTTTTTTTATCATTTAAAATTCCAGCTATATTTTTAATTGCTCCATTTGGATTTGCGTCATCATCACAGTTACCATCTTTATTACAATAAGAAACAGCTATTTGATTATTATCTTCTAATTTTTTTAATTCATCGATGGAGCAAAAATAGTTCCCCTCATTGTGAGCAATATGTAATTCTAATATTTCTTTATCAATATCTTTAAAGTATTTATTTTCCTTATCATTGATTTTAATAAATACATTTTTACAAATAAACTCGATATTTTTATTTTGTTGAAGGACACCTGGCAAAAGACCTGTTTCAGTTAAAATTTGAAATCCATTACAAATACCTAAAACTAATCCACCTGATTTTGCAAATTCAATTACAGAACTTATAATTTTACTTTTACCGGCAATACTTCCACATCTTAAATAATCACCGTAAGAAAATCCTCCTGGAAGAACAATTAAATCACTCTGTGGGAGATTATCATCATTATGCCAAACCATTTTGTTTTGAAAACCAAATTTCTTTAGAGCAACATCCATATCCCGATCACAATTAGAACCAGGAAATATTATTACAGATGATTTCATTCTGATTTATAAAATTTTAAAATCCTCAATTACAAGATTTGCTAATAATTTTTTACACATTTCTTCAGCTTTAGACTTAGCTTTAGTTTCGTCTTTCTCGTTAATTTCTAAGTCGAAATATTTTCCTTGCCTAACAGTTTCAATTTCAGGAAATCCCATACCATTTAGTGTTTGCTGTATAGCTTTTCCTTGAGGATCTAAAACTCCATTTTTAAGAGTTACTACAACTTTAATTTTCATTTATTTTTTTTTAAATTTTACAGCTTTTGGTTTAGTAAACTTCAAAGGTCTTATATTTGATTGCTCATGAAGAATACCAAGCCTTCTTGCCACATCTTGATAAGCCTCAATTAAATTACCTAAATTTTTTCTAAATCTGTCTTTGTCTAATTTCTTTTCAGTGTCCATGTCCCACAGTCTACAAGTATCAGGACTTATTTCATCAGCTAAAATAATTTCATTCTTGTTATTATTTTTTAATCTTCCAAATTCCACTTTAAAGTCCACCAGCTTAATCCCAACACCTCTAAACAAACCAACTAAGAAATCATTTATTCTATGTAGTTGTTTATCAATTTTTTCAATTTCTTTTTTAGTCGCCCATTTAAAAGCAAATATATGTTCTTTTGAAATCAGCGGGTCTCCTAGATCATCATCTTTAAGACAATATTCTATTAAGGGTTCATCTAAAACTGTTCCATCTTCTATACCAAGTCTTTTTGTTAATGAGCCTGTTGCAACATTTCTTACAACGAACTCAATAGGTATTATATTTACATGCTGAATTAATTGTTCACGCATATTAATACGCTTAACTAAGTGATTTTTAATACCAACTTGACTTAGATAAGTTAAAATATGTTCAGAAATTCTGTTGTTTAAAATTCCTTTACCATCAATTATAGATTTTTTTTGATTGTTAAATGCCGTTGCATCATCTTTAAAATGTTGAATTACGTAATTTTTTTCAGAACAGGCATAAATAATCTTTGCCTTTCCTTCATAAAGTTTTTTCCCTTTTTTCATTACTTAAAGACTCTTCTAAAGATTAAATTTATATTTTTAAAATGTTTTGAATAACTGAAAATAGATCTTAATTTTTTTTGTGAAATGTTATTTATTATATACTTATCTGACTGAATAATATTTAATAAATTCAAATTTTCAGCAAAACATTTTTTTGCATAACTTTGAACCATCTTATATGATTTTTCTCGACTTAGACCAGTTTTAGTTAATTCAAGCATCAGTTCTTGGGAAAAAATTAAACCTTTAGTTAAGTTTAAGTTATCCAGCATTTTTTTTGGATAAACAATCATATTATCTAAAATATTTGTAAGTCTCACCAATGCAAAATCTAATGTTATGTTAGCATCAGGTCCTATATTTCTTTCAACACTTGAATGAGAGATATCTCTTTCATGCCACAAAGCTATATTTTCAAGGGCAGGGACGACTGCACTTCTAACCATTCTTGCAAGACCAGTTAAATTTTCACTTAAAATTGGATTTTTTTTATGTGGCATTGCTGATGA
>NZKC01000064.1 GCA_002692475.1 Candidatus Pelagibacter sp. | reverse complement strand
TAATTAATAAAGCTATTTTCAACTTCTAAACGTTTAATTCCCAAGATACTCAAAATAATAATTACAAAAGTTATTAAAAAAATATAACTTTTTTTATTCATGGATATATTTGCAAAAAATGATGTTATTTTTGAATCTTTATTTTCCTCTAAACTAACATTATCTTTAGACAAAAAACTAAGTAAAGTAGGAAGTAAACTAAATGTGATTAGGAAAGATGTAATTAATCCTAATGTCATCATCCATCCAAAATCTATTATCGGTTTTATTTCACTAAAAATAAGGGATAAAAAAGCGCATACAGTTGTTAGCACTGTATAAAGTATTGGCCAAAACATTTTACCGGTTGTTTTATTAATAATTTCAAAGTTAGTTGTTTTAGGAAATTTTTTTCGTAGCTGAATAAAACGTGTACTCATATGAATATTCATTGCCATTGTAAGAATTAACATTAATGCAATAAAATTTGACGATATCACCGTTACTTTCCAACCTAACAAACCTAGCAATCCTGTCATTATCAGTACAGAGAAGATACAACTGCTTATTGGGACTAAAATCCAAATAATTTTTTTAAATACATACCAAAGAGTGGCTATAATAAATAATAGTACTCCTAATCCGAAAACAATAATATCATTTTTTATAAACGACATCATGTCATCAGCTATCATGGGTATACCACCTAAAAATATCTTGGTATCTTTGCTATAAGTTTTAATTACCTCTCTAATTTCAATAATATTTTGGTGATTTTTTTTCTTTAAAGTGTCCTTGTATTCCTCAATAATTTTGTTACTAGCGCCTTCTAAATTTTTTAAACCATTATCTTGCTTTAAGTAAACAATTATACCTGTTGTGTTGCCATCTTCACTTATTACGAAATTTCTAAAAACTGGGCTATTAAGTATCTCCTCAAATCCTCTTTTTTTATCAACCTTATCATCTTTAAGAGTCACAAAATTTTTAAGCCTTTCTTGCAAAGGAGCTTCAGAATTATCTAATAAAGGGATATCAAGAATAGTAATCACGTTATGAACCCAGTCTAAACTCTGAATTTTATATTTAAGACTTAAAAGATTATTAATTGTAGTTTCAGAGGTAATAGTCTCTCTTGGTGTATAAGTTAAAACTAAAAAATCTTTTGCACCATATCTTTGATTAATTTCTCGTAAGTATTCTAAATCCGGATCACCTTCTATTAAAAGTGTATCTGATGACGCGTCTAATCTAAAATCTTTTGAAAAATAACCAAAACTTATCAGGACAATGAGCAAGGTAGTAAAAACTAATTTTGGTTTTTTTAAAACAATATTTTGATACAAATCACCGAACATTTATTAGTTATATATATTTTAAATTAACTAAATTGAGTATCTTTAAATTTGGTAAACATTGCCTCAAATTCAAGCATTATATTACCAGTTGGACCATGTCGTTGTTTACCTATTATGATTTCTGCAAGGTTAGATACCTCATTCATTTTTGCTTGCCATTCTGCATGTTCTACGGTTGCAGGTCTTGGTTGTTTCCTCTCTAAATAGTAAGCTTCACGATAAACAAACATAACTACATCTGCATCTTGTTCAATTGAACCAGATTCTCTCAAATCAGATAATTGTGGTTTTTTATCATCTCTTTGTTCGACAGCTCTTGATAATTGAGATAAAGCTAAAACTGGAACTGACAACTCTTTAGCAAGTGCTTTTAAACCTTGCGTTATCTCTGATATCTCTTGAACACGTCCATCTTTGTTGTTTACCGCTCTCATTAATTGGATGTAATCAACTACTATCAAATCTAAATTATGAATTCTTTTAATTCTTCTAGCTCGATTACTTAAAGCAGCAATACTTATTGCTGGTGTTTCATCAATAAATAATGGTAGCTCAGCAATATTTTTTGAAGTTTCTATAAACTTATCAAACTGTTCCTCAGAAATTTTTCCTCTTCTTATATCATTGGACTTTATTCGGGATTGCTCAGCAAGTATTCGAGTTGAAAGTTGCTCTGAGGACATCTCAAGAGAAAAAAATGCTACAGATGACTTTTTTCCACCTTCTTGTAATTTTTGTGCTGCATTAAAGGCAATATTTGTTGCTAAAGCCGTTTTACCCATTGAAGGTCTTCCAGCAATTATTANNANGTCNGATCTATGAAGACCACCAAGTCTATCATCTAAATCTCTTAAACCTGTTGGNACACCAACAATTCCNTCCTCATTTTTNTAAGCNTTTGATGCCATTTCAATTGTCATTTTCATAGCNTCATCAAANTTNATCAAAGATGAATTAAAAGAACCTTTNTCAGCNAAATCAAATAAAAATTTTTCTGAACTTTCNATTATATTTTGTCCATTNATATTTAAATCATTAAGTTTTGCACTTTCTATNGTAGACTCNGATATTTTAATCAANTCTCTTCTAACAAACATATCATAAATAATTTTAGAATATTCAATTGCTTGNCTTAATGATGTAGAAAATTTTGTTACTTTAACAAGATAGTCAGGTACGTTTATTTCATCCTTTTCGTTTTCAAAATAGTTTTTCAGAGTAATTGGATTGGCAAGCATGCCTTTAAAAATTAGTTTCTCTATTGCTGCGAAGATTTTTTGGTGCATAGGATCATAAAAATTTTTATTTGAAATAATTGTGTTTACCTCATCAAATATTTCATTACTTAGCAAAATTGAACCTAGTACTGATTGCTCCGCCTCTATATTATTTGGCAATTCTTTAAAACTATTAGATATGACATTGAAAGTCTTTTCCATAATTATTAATGATATAGAAATATAATTTTAATAGAATATAAATTTTTTACTGGGGATAATAATGTATAATTACTGTATTACTTCAGCTGGAAGAACACTTATCTTTATTTCAGCTTGCACATCTGAGTGTAAATTTATATTTACCCTAAACTCACCTAAAGATTTAATATCATCCATCAGTTGTATCATTGATGGTTTAATTTCAATTTTATCAGTATCTTTAATAATTTTTGAAATCTCAGTTGGCTTAACAGATCCATATAATTCTTTATTTTCAGTACTAAGTTTTTTAATTATATATTCTTTAGATTTAATTTTATCAAAAATTTCTTTAGCTGCCTTCTTTTTTTCCTGGTCTTTCTTATTCAATTCGCTTTTAATTTTTTCAACTTCTTTTATGTTTTCTTTTGAAGCATATAAAGCTTTTTTATTTGCTATCAAAAAATTTCTAGCAAAACCTCTTTTTACCTCTATTACCTCGCCGATAGATCCAATTTTTCTAATATTTTCTAGCAAAATAATTTTCATTATATTAATGCAAGATTTCTTGCTCTTTTAATAGACAAAGATAACTCTCTTTGTTTTTTTTGGCTTATATTTGTAATTCTTGATGGCAAAATTTTTCCGTTCTCAGACACATACTTTCTTAAAAGTCTAATATTTTTATAATCTACAGTAGGAGCTCCTTTAACAGACAAGGGGCATGATTTTTTAAATTTATATTTGTTAGGTTGAAAAATACTCAACTTTGCAAAATTACTCTGAGTTTTTTTTTTATTACCTGACCTTTTTTTTTGCACTATTTATTTCCTTCAAATTTATTTAAATTTTTCTTGATATCATCACCTTCTTTTTTTTCGAAGTAATTTGATTCTAAATCAAATTTTTTAACTCTCACTGTTAAATACCTCAAAAGATTTTTATCCATACTTTCATTTTTTTCTAAATCACTGATCACCTTGGCTGGACCTTCAAACTTAAAATGAATGTAATTCCCTTTTTTATTTTTTTTTATGATGTATGATAGATTAATCAATCCCCAATTTTGGGTTTGAATAACTTTACCATCATTTTTTTCAACTATTTTGGTATATTTTTCAGTCAATTGCTTTATTTGAGCTGGACTTACATCCTGCCTTGCTACTATGGTATGTTCGTATAAGTTCATATTTTTAAGTGTTATAAAAAGTCAGGATATACTATTATAATTCTTCAATTACAATACTTAAAACAATAATAAAAACTAAATAAATATATGTTTTCTGTAATTTTTCCAGGGCAAGGGTCACAAGTTGTTGGAATGTCTAATGAACTTCACTCTAAATTTGATTTAGTAAAAAAACTTTTTAAAGATGCAGATCAGGTTTTAAATTTTCCAATATCTAAGGTTATTTTAGAAGGTCCAATAGAGGATTTAAATCTTACAGAAAACACTCAACCAGCAATATTTTTAGTTGGATATTCTATTTTTAATTTAGCTAAACAAGAGTTTGGTTTGGATTTACATAAGGCAAAATTTTTTGCTGGTCATTCTGTTGGAGAATATACAGCGTTAGCATCTTCAGGAGTGATAGATTTTGAGGATGCTCTTAAATTATTAAAAATAAGAGGTAATACAATGCAGTCCGCGGTACCAAAAAATGAAGGTGGCATGGTTGCAGTTTTAGGTTCTGATATAATTATAATAGAAGATTTGATAAAAAAAAAACATCATAAGTGCTTTATTGCAAATGATAATAGCATAGGCCAATTAGTAATAAGTGGTAGAGTAAATGATCTACAAAAATTTATCAATGATCTTAAAAATTTAAGAATTAAAAATATTGTTTTACCTGTGAGCGGACCTTTTCATTGTGAGCTTATGAATAAAGCCACAAAAGTTATGCATTCAGAGTTAAATAAATTAAATCTTAAAATTGGAAAAAATATTTTAATTTCAAACGTAAGTGCAAATCCAATGCAAAACTCAGAAGAGATCAAGGATTTGTTAATTAAGCAAATCGAAAGTAGGGTAAGATGGAGAGAAAGTGTAAATTACATGATAGAAAAAGGAACAGATCGGTTTATTGAAATTGGACCAGGAAAAGTGTTATCTGGACTCATAAAAAGAATAAATAGAACAGTAAAAGTTAATGCAATAAATAATGAAGAAGATATAAATATAATTAAAAATGATAAGCTTTGATAATAAAAAAATAATTATTACAGGTGCAACTGGTGGAATAGGAAATGAGCTTGTTAAAAAATTTATTTCATTAAAGGGTAAAGTGCTAGCAACAGGAACTAATGATGAAAAGTTAGAAAAATTAAAAAAAGAATATCCTGATATTGAAATCTTAAAATTTGATATATCTAAACATTCCGAAATTGAAAATTTTATTGAGAATGCTTTTTCAAAGATTAAAGGCTTAGATATTTTAGTTAATAATGCAGGGATAACCTCAGATAACTTATCTTTAAGAATGAAAAATGAAGAGTGGCAAAAAGTAATTGATATAAATTTATCGTCTACATTTTTCACTTGTAAATATGGAATAAAAAAAATGTTAAAAAATAAATTTGGAAGAATTATAAATATTACTTCTATTGTTGGTCACACAGGTAATATTGGGCAAGCTAACTATACAGCATCTAAAGCGGGCATGGTGGCCATGTCCAAAAGCTTAGCTTTAGAATATGCTAAAAAAAATATAACAATTAATTGCGTTTCTCCAGGCTTTATCCAAACAGCAATGACTGACAAAATTAGTGATGAAATTAAAAAAACCTTAATGGCAAGGATTCCAATGAATAAGTTAGGAAATGGTGAAGATATAACTAATTCTGTTGCGTTTTTAGCATCTGATGCAGCATCATATATTACAGGAGAAACAATACATGTTAATGGGGGCATGTATATGGCTTGACAAAGTTGAGTAATAATCTATTAACAAAAATATAACAAAAAGGATTTATATGTCTGATGATGTTTCAAGCAAAGTAAAAAAAATTGTAGCTGACCACCTCGGAATTGAAGAAGCAAAAGTTACTGATGAGGCAAGTTTTATTGATGATTTAGGCGCAGATAGCTTAGATACTGTAGAATTAGTAATGGCTTTTGAAGAGGAGTTTGGATCAGAAATTTCCGATAGTGAAGCTGAGAAAATTTTAACTGTTGGTGATGCAATAAAATTTATTGAGAGTAAAAGTAATTAATATTTATAAAATTAATGTCCTCACAAAATGATGGGATAGTTGTTATATTATCATCACCATCAGGCGCTGGAAAAACAACA
This sequence comes from Candidatus Pelagibacter sp., assembly GCA_002692475.1. The sequence continues at coordinate 2,373 of NZKC01000064.1, read as the reverse complement.
CTGGTAAAACTTATATCAGAAAAAAAAAATTTCAATATATCAGTTTCTCACACAACTAGAAAACCAAGAAGTAANGAGATTGACGGGAAAGATTATTANTTTGTAAATGATGAAAATTTNGANACATTAATTAAAAATAATCAGTTTCTCGAATATGCAAAAGTTTTNAATAATTTTTACGGCACTTCAAAAAAACCAGTATTAGAACTTCTTAATTTAGGAAAAAATGTAATATTTGATATAGACTGGCAAGGAACAAAACAAATTAAATCACAAAATATAAGATATAAAATTATTACTTTCTTTGTGCTTCCCCCAAGTAAGGAAATACTTTTTAAACGATTAAGTAATAGAGATATGAAGGATAAACTTATTGCATCAGAAAGAATGAAAGAATTTTATAAAGACGTTAAACACTGGGTAGATTATGATTTTGTAGTAATAAATGAGGATTTAAATAAATGTTATAATGAAATTAGTTTGCTTATTAATAGTTCAATAAGTGAAAATAGAAAAGATATAAAGTATAATAAGAAACTTATCCAAGATCATGTTGACAAATTAATCAAGTAACGAAACATCATATTCAGAAGCTATTTTACAAAAAGTCTTTATATCAAGATTTTGAGGTCGTAAATCCACATTTAGATTTAATTTTTCTATAATTTTGAAGTTATTTTTAAAAATTTGATTAATGGGTTTTTTAATTTTTTTTCTTCTTTGATTAAAAAAAATTCTAGTGACTACCTCAAGACTCTTAGGATTTTTCAACTTATATATGTTTGAATTTTCCTTAAAAATAAGTAATGAACTATCAACTTTTGGTCTAGGAGAAAAAGAACTAGGTTTGATGTCTAATATTTTTTTAATTTCAAATTTCCAATTTGCTAATATAGAAAGCCTACCATATTGTTTTGAATTTACTTTTGCCAATATCCTATTAGCCACTTCTTTTTGAAACATAAAAATTAAAGATTTAAACTTAAAATTATTATTATTTAAAATAAACTTAACTAATATTTGAGAGGAAATATTATAAGGTAAATTACCAATTACAATAGTTTCACTAGCAAAGATTTTATTGTCTGAAAATTTTAATATATCATCGTTAATTATATTAATTTTTTTATGAAATCTTTCAGATAAATTTTTTGCAAGAATTTCGTCTTTTTCAATGACAAAAATTTTTTTTGGATTTGATTTTATTAAATATTCCGTAAGGTTTCCGGAACCTGGTCCAATTTCTACAATTTCAGATTTATCTTTAAAAACATCAATACTAACAATCTTTTTTAAAATATTTTTATCTACAAGAAAGTTTTGTCCAAGGCTTTTTTTAAATTTAATTACCACTAATTCTTTTTGTAAAAATAATTGCTTCAATAAGACTAGTTGGATCTGATAAATTTTTACCAATCATACTATTGTTTGTTCCATGATCTGGCGTAACTCTAATAAACGGTAATCCTAGAGTTACATTAATAGCATTAAATCCATATAGAGCTTTTATTGGTGCAAGAACCTGATCATGGTACATGCCAACTATAACATCGTATTGCTTAATATTTTTTTTTAAGAATAATGTATCAGCTGGATAGGGCCCTTTAACAGCAATGCTAGCATTTTTTAATTTTTTAACTGCAGGTCTCAATATCTGATCATCTTCTGAAAATTTATCTGTAGTTTCGCAATGTGGATTTAATCCAGTCACTGCAATAAGAGGTTTTTTATTAAGATATTTTTTATAAAAGTTATTAATTGTAAGAGAATGTTTGATAATTTTCTTCTGAGTAATTTTTGTAAAGATTTTTTTTATAGGTAAATGTGTTGTTAGGGGACTTACACTTAAATTTTTATTAAAAATTAACATTACTTCTTTTCCATAGTGTGAAGTTTTTTTTGCAAAATATTCCGTCATACCGGGAAATTTTTTTTTTAAAAAATGTGTTTTTGATATAGGTCCGTTTATCAATGTCTTTATTTTGTTTTTTTTTATCAAATTTAGAGCAATATTCATACATTGTTCAATATAACTTTTAGAATTAAATGAAATTTTATCAAATGGCTTTTTAAATTTAAAATTTACATTAATTATATTAATTTTTTTATTATTTAATCCTTTTAAATTGAACTGATCTTTAGAAATATCTTTAAAATTAAATTTATATTTTAATCTATTCATTTGACTCAATAATAGATCCTTGGAACAAATAATTATAATCGGATTTTTTAATTTTTGAATTTTTTTTTTCTTTAGTGATTTAAAAAAAACTTCTAAAAAAATACTATATGGCTCTCCTGATACTATAATAATTGGTTTAATTGTCATAAATCTTTGTATTGATTTCTACTTTTTTATAATAAATAGAAGAA
>NZKC01000072.1 GCA_002692475.1 Candidatus Pelagibacter sp. | reverse complement strand
TTTTCTCATCTCGTCATCTTTTTTAGATTGTTTTGCTTTTCTTGCCATATAACGAGCATAGGCATCCGAGTCTGTATTGATTATTGCTTGTGATTTTAAGTCTCGGATTAAATGTGAATGACCTTTAACTTTCGCATATGCCATAATACTAAACTGCCAGAGCAATTCCTCTCAAATCTTTAACTCTTGGAGGATATGAACTAACAGTTCCTTTGAAAACAAGTTTTAATTGAAACGCTGTAAATTTATTTAAACCACTATCACTATATTGATATTCTCTAAAAGAAACATTATCATCTAGTGGTGCGATTGCAGTATCGGGAGAACCATCTGTATTAAAAGGTGTCCATACCAACTCATGCATATTTCTTGAGTCATCAGCATTTGATATACGATAAAATACCTCTACTTCCGAAGTTCCTGGAATGTATGCAGATAAACGAACATCTAACGCCGTAGATTCGTTTGCTAATAAAACAGGTCTTGTCACATATTTTGAAGGTCCACTACCACCTTGTTTTGCCGTATCAGCAACAAAGTCAACAGTCGTACCTGAAGCAGGATTGAATAAGTGATTTCTTATTAAGTGACAACTTAATCTTGACATATCAATAACAGGTGAAATATTATCATCACCAGTTTGTGTTTTCATTGTTATCGCTAATGCTAAAGATTTACTACCAGACATTTCATTTGTTTCATTAATTGCAGAAGCAACTATTTGAGGTGCAGTCATGTAATAATCTTCATTTAACTCAACTGCCTTTTGATCTGATACAGTTGTCAAACTAAATTCTGTTTCACCACCCTCTAGTGTTTTACCACTAGTTGTTCTTAATACAGTACCAATTTCTGTTCCTGGTGGTTGAATAATACCAGCAATAGGTTTAATAACATCAAACATCATATTTCTTGTGACTGTCACAGCAGTGCCACCTATATCTCCTGTAGCTGAAGCGGCGTCAGAATTTTGTGCCGTCACTTGATAACTATGCATTTTAATATTTTTAATTGCAGTATATGTACCGTTGATATTTGTAGAAGCAATACCATTAAATGTTCCTGAAGGAACTCCAGCAATAGTGACATTGTTTGATGTACTATGCATACCATGGTTTCTGTGATGTATCGTTATGTCAGCAGAACTATTTGTTGTTGTAATAGGATTCTGTCCTAAAGTTTTTACAGGAACTATATCATTAACAAATTGTGCAGTACCTTCTGTATTTTCTGTAAACTTACAACGATTAATTTTAAATTTAACATCTTCGTTTTGTTCAGACGTCCATGTTGAAGCATTTTGTGATTTAAACATACTTCCAAGATATGGTTGATTAGATATCAATCTTGATCCATCTAAAGTTGTTTGTCCTAATCTTGAAGTGTACATTGTATAATCTGTATTGTTTGTAATTACACAAAATGCATATTCAATTCCATTTTGTAAAAATACAGGACTAGGGAATGTAAATTTAGTTGCTTCAGAAGCGTCTGTCGATACAGTAATATCGGCGGCGTCAACAGTTTGTTGACCAAAAGGAACAACCGTTGTAGTTGGATATCCATTTGTCATTGTTCTAATTTGAAGTGTCACAGGCAACGCACTTGATTTAGTTGCAAAGTAAACTTCTATACTTGAAACAAAAATACCATTAGTCTGATCGACCATAAATGATTGACAAACAGGATCAAACCAATTACCACTATCATCTCTAACAATTCTAGTACCAGTGGCACCAATGATCTGACTTTGGTCAGTTTGTGTTGTTCTTTGTACTGTTGTTTCTCTAGTTGAAATAACTGTTCCTTGAACTGTCTGAACTAATCCCTTTGCCGTATAGTCTGTTTCGGCAGAAGTCGTCACAAGTCCTTCAGTTTGTACGTTTGTTGAACTTGATGTTAATCTGAATACTCTCTTACCAACTCTCCATCTTGGATTTGTTGAAACTGTTGGTGTAGGTAAAGCAAATACACCTGAGGCAGAACCAGCTGCGTCTGTTGTCAAAGCCGCACCTGCACTTGAACCTGTTGGCGTGACATATGTTGATATATCAATACCATCAAAGAACGGAAATATTCTCGTATCAGGTTTCATTCCTTTTGCAGTAAATGAAATATCTTTTGCTCTAATAAATGTAGCAAAGGCAACTTGTACAACTCTATTACCCATAGATGTATTTCTTAATCCACCAGGAACTAAAGTTGTTCTCACACCTGTTCTTGTTCTATTATTAACATTTTGAGTTGATACTGTTGTTCGACTTATATCTCTAATAAACGGCCATTGTGCTCTTCTTTCTCTACGTCTTTCAGTCTGTTCAGTACCAGCAATGTCAACACTTGACCAGTTGTTGTTCCACTCATTCCATACAGTACCTAAATTTAATGATTGAACATTTGCTGAAGCACCACCTGTTAGTGTGTCAAACACACCAGGAATATTAATTGTCATCTCAGGTTGTGTTTCAGTTTCCATCCAGTCATCTTGATCTGGATCGATAACAACATTTCCCACAAATGATATAGTATCATATGGGTTTAGATTAACAGTCGTGCTTGCAAATTGTTGCTCTATTTCTGTTACCTCGGTGTAAGGTAAGGTAATTAGATCACCTGTTTTTTGATAACCATTTGTTGTTCTAATTGCGTCTGTCATTGCAGTTGAATTTGCCAATGCAGAATCAGATTCAATTAAATTACTATTATCCATATGGTGTGAAGGTCTTAATTCTCCTGCAGCCATATCCATAGAAACAGAATAATCACCATCAGATACATCACCGATACCATGACCTGTAAAGTTATCTACAAAGAAACCATTTTTAAATCTATCAAATCCATCAGCGTCTTGTATCTGTAATGATTTAGCGTCTTGTTCTAATAAAGATAATTGAGTATAATATTCCATATTCTCAATTCTTTTATGAAGACCACCAATATCTCTCATTGTGTATCTTCTATTATCAATTGCTTTTATTTCAATTGTAGAAGTGTCAAAAGTATAAGCAGGCATAAACACATCATATAAATGAATAGCGTCTTTCATCTGTTCACCAAAACCTGGTTCAATAGCAGAAGCACCTTTAACTACTACAAATTTTCCTTTTGATGTTAGATAAACTCTCGCCCTATTTGCAAGATAATATTCTAAATCAGCAGTGACATCTGTATTAATTTTACAAAATTCTATTGCAGAAGCACCTGTACCATCAAATGATCTATCAACATCACCAGAATTTATTGTAGAAGCATTATCTACTCTTGGTCTAAAATCTAAACAATCTCTTAAAGAAAATTGTTCACCAGTGACATCGGAAGTGTATGCAGGAATACTAGCATAATCAAAACCAGAATAACTATCTACCGTAAAGAAGTTACCTGCACCATGTTCAAAGTAGTCAAAATTAATTAATAGTCTTCCTGTAGGATTTACTTTGCCTGGTTTTAATGTCAATCTCGCAATATCATAATAAGTATCTCTTTGTCCAGTATCTAATTCAAACCTATCCGTGACATCTGTATCATCTGTATCGGCAGCAGTGCTAAAGTCAGCAGCCATGAATACACTATTAAGTTTGTGAACATCTGCCTTACCAAGACTTATGAAATCATCTGTTGCTAATGCTTCGGTATCAACAGTCACGGTTGTTCCTGTTGTATCAGTTTTTGTTTTTGCACCAACAACTGAAGCAGAAATTGTAGCAGTAAGTTTAACTTTATGTCCATTATATCCACTGCCTAAATTTATATTCAATGTTTTACCTGTTGGCGATCCAGCAAGTGTAAAGTCACTACCAGTTGATAAAGATACGACATCTCCGACAGCGCCAGTGCTACCAGAACCAACTGTCATAATTGATAGTGTGTAATCATTTTCACTAAACGCAGTAAATACTTCGTTAGTACCAGCAGTAAATGTAGCAGTACCTGAACTAGATAAGTCTGATACAAACTGCCTACGAATTTTAAAACTTGTATCACNCAAACCANNATTNTCTGTTGTTAATAATGTTTTAACTACATCATAAGGTAAAGGAAATATAGCAGTATTTTTTTCAGCGTCTTGTAATTTTGCTCTTCTTCTATTATATGTTTTAGATGTTGCNGTTGCAGTACCTAAACCAATTGAAGTTTCTAATTTTGTGTTAGAAGAAATACTTTCTACAATTCTTGTGACTGTNCTACCACCATCATCTATAAATTCTATACTNTCNCCAATTTTAAAATCAGTTAANAATTTAGTACCAGAACCAACTAGCACATCTGATTGATCGGCAGGCGCCTCTAAACCAATAGCGAATACGATATTACTAGGATCAGTTGCATCCTCTAAAATTATTGAGTCACCACTATCGGCACCATTTGCGTCTGTTCCGTCCATGATAACACTACCTTGTGATTCAGTAGGACTAACAGTTGAAATTGTTCCTATTAATTGTAAGACATCTCCGTTTGTAGAATCTAATGAAGTGTTGGCAGTATAAGTTGGGCTACCTGCCATTGAAATACCTTTTGTTTGTCCAAATTCTTTTTGTTCAAATCCTTTACAACCGAAAGCAGTAAACTGAAGTGTACCTGTTCTTGAATTTGTTGGTGCAGTAATTGTTTCTCCAGCAGAAAATTCACCTTGAACATCATTTAAAATAATTGTTGTATGTACAGCAGTACCGCCAGATGTGTATGGTGAAAATCCTGTACCATCAAGAGGTTCAGGTGTTGAATCAGTTGCAGTACCTAGACCAAACAATTCAAAAGTTGTATCAGTTGGATTTTTTACAGTATGATTAGTATTAATGTCAGTCATACCTGCCACACTTGCAATTGTGATTGCTTGTCCTTCAGTAAAGTTATGTCCACCTGAACAAGTCACGACAACAGGATCTGCTTGAGTAGCACCTGTAATAGTTGCTGAACCAGCAGTTGATATACTTTCAATAATACCAGTTGCACCTGAAGTACCACCAGTTAATTTATCGCCAGTTGTCAATGCACCTGACATAGCACCTTGAACATTTACATGAGAAAACATCTCAATGTCAAATAAGAAATGTTTAAATTTTATACCTGTTGTGGCTGCGTTTGATAAATGCGTTGTAGTTCCTGAATCAGGACTTACAGCACTACCAGAATTATATTCAAATGCTCTAGTCTTTGCACGACCAATATCAAATACATGGGCAAGGGAAGTTCCAAAAACAGTACCTCTTGTTGTGTGTGGTGTATCTACTAGTCTTAAAGTTTTAAAATTTTCTATCTCACCAGATACAAAGTTAATGTCTGGCGTTCCGTGAACATTCTCAACATTGACAAAAGAACCAACATCAAATCTAGTTGTGCTACCAGTGTCAGTTTCAAAATCTCTTGCCTTATTCACGTCAACATATGTCGTTCCGATTTTACCTATCTCATATCCTTTAACATATGCCTTACCTTGTGAAAGACCAAATGATAATTTTGCTTCGTCAGCAGTATTACCATCATCTGAGGTAGAACCAGCGGCGTTTATACCACGATTAGTTCCTGATAATAAATGTTCTCTAATATCTAATTCAAAATCATCTACAACATAATCACCTGATTCGTCATATGTTCTTCTTGCCAAAGTGTCCTCGATAGATGTTCGAACATCATCAATAGGTTTGTTTTGTAGTTTACCTTCTTTTAATCTAAATGTTTCTACAAAACTAGCGTCAGCAGTTGATGTTAAAGATAATTTAGCAAGTGTTAATGTAATTTTAAATCTATGAGCACCAGTGGCATTTGCATTTGATGAACCAGTTGCATTATCTAATAGACTTGTATCGTCTGTTGACGTTATAAAGTTTTCTGTAACCGTTAAACCAACTCTATAATCTGGAGTGTTTGTGTATTTGTCTAATATTAAACTTTGTGAGTCTACCTCAACAAAAAATCCATTAATGTAATATGTACCAGCGTCTATGAAAGCAGCAGAACCTGTGTGTGAACTTGCAACAACGGCAGTTTCTCCTGTTGAAGCACTTGATGTTANTGTTTCACCGTCNGTAAATGTTGCCGAGACGTTATCTGTACCAGAATTTTTATATTTNACAAATANTGTGTCAGGATCAGTACCNTCNGTNGCAACAACACTTTGAACAACAGCNNNNACACCAGATGTTCCNCCAGTAANNGTNGTNCCTGTAAAATTTGATAATGTTCCAGTANATGAAGTTAGTTTTATTGAGAAATGATTTANNTCGTAAGTNACCTCACCAGGAATAANCATAGACCCATGTTTATACATGGNNTCACCAAGTTTTTCAANTTGGTTNTGTANNATANTTTGTTGTGTTGTTAATTCTCTGGCCTGAACAGCGAAAGCTGGTCGATACATGACCCTATGAAACTTTTTATCTTCTGAAAAGTCATCAAAATAAGGACTAACATTAAAATCAGTTTTACTTGGCATTATTTTCCTTTATTAAAATTCAATTATCAACTTAATGTTTTCCGTCTGGTCAGAAGCTCTTGTTATAGGACTTCTTTCTTCAACATAAATTATATCTCCTGAGTCAAATGCTAATTCTGGATTTGAATAACCTGAACTAAACACAACACCATTTGTTGTAGTTGAATTACTTGTGTTAGGTGTAGCAGAGGCACTTGAACTTTGTCCTGTGATTGCGTTTGCACCACTAAATGCTGTTAAATTACCATCACTATCAGTACCACAATCTGGAAATCTAGTTTGATAGAAGTATAATATTTTATTTGTTGAGTCATACTCTACAACTTTACCTACAGCGCCAGTTGACGCCTGATTGATTTCTTCATCAGCAGTAAATGTTCCTGATACAGAAGAAAATACAGTAGCAAATAATTGTCTTCTTGTATCGGCACTTGCAACAGTTGTCGTACCAAAGTTAGTTGGGTTTCTTACAAGTCCTATTCTTCTAAAGTCATTGGCAACACCAATATCAGAAGTACCTTCGATACCTACAAGTGATTTATTCATCATCACATAAAATCCACCTAATTCTTTTATTGCGTTAGCACCATGTCCACCTTTAGGTGGAATAATTACATTTAAGTTTGATCCTGATCCTGCACCACCAGCATTTGTAGCTGCAATGATGTCAGCATCCCTAATATATGCAAAAGTGTATCCTGTTCCTGCAGTTGTGACTGAAGCGGCTGTAATTGCACCTGAACTGATCGTCACAGAAGCAACACCACTTGATCCATCACCACGAATTGGGATGGCAGAAATTGTTGAACCTGAAGATGTATTGAAACTTGATCCACCAGCAATAACTTCAATTGTGTCTAATGCACCATCAACGGCAGCCGCTGATACAGTAGAGTCAGTTGAAACATGAATGAAGTCTGTTGACATAAAGTTTAATGTTTCAGCAGAAGTTAAAGAATACATATACTTCCATTTGTAGTTATCAGAAGTTGTGAATATTGAGTTTGATGTAGATGTTGGTTCTACTGTCGAAGCAGTATTACCATCGTTGTCGATCACTTTGTAAACAGCATATGAGCTGTTCATTACCACAAAAGTTGAGTCGAATAAATTTGTTGCACCACTATTTGCTGTATTTGAAGAACTTATATTGTGTTCGTATTTGTCATAAGTTGTTCCTGTCGTCCAGTTTCTTCTTGGTATACAATGTGATACATCTGTTGAAGCAATAAGTTTTGCCCCTAACATATC
>NZKC01000007.1 GCA_002692475.1 Candidatus Pelagibacter sp. | reverse complement strand
CCTTTAAAATCATTTCCATCTACTGTTGCTTTATAATCAAAAGCAACCAAATCTCCTTCGTTAGCAACTTTTGCAGGATCTACATCAACAAAATTTTTTTGATTTTTTGCAATTTCAGAAATTCTATTATCAATTTCCTTACTCTCTATTGTTACTTCGTATTCATCTGCCTTAATATTTTCAATTTGTTTTAAATCTATTTTAGGTAATTCTGTTACTGATATGATATATTCAAGATCTTTATCCTCACCAAATGATTTCAAGTCTATTTTGGGTTGGCCTGCAGGTTTAATATTATTGTCGGTTATAGCTTTAGTAGTAGTTTCTTTTAAAACTTTATCTAAAACTTCTCCATAAATAGCTTTACCAAACTGTCTTTTTAAAACTTCTTTTGGTACTTTACCTGGTCTAAAACCTTTTAGCTGAACAGTTTTCGAGACCTCTTCGTATTTTTCATTCAAATATTTCTCTAAAGTTTTTCTATCAACCAAAACTTTTAAATCTTTGTTTAAACCGTTTTTATTTTGTACTGTTACTTTCATAATTTTTGGTGGGCGAGAAGAGACTCGAACTCTTAAGCCTTGCGGCACTAGTTCCTAAGACTAGCGCGTATACCAATTCCGCCACTCGCCCACATTTCCTGCTGCTTTATATAATATTGATATGATTTGTCCAATCTGAATAATAGGTTAAAAGTATTAAAAAAAATAAAAAAATGATTATTTCGCCTTGTATAAGTGTTTGTAAAATGGATGAAGANNCTGGTTTTTGTGAGGGTTGTGCAAGATCTAGNAAAGAAAAAATATTATGGAAAGATAAAAATACAACNGATGAATGGAAAACAACCAATTTAATTGTAATTCAAAAGAGAATGGATGATTTAACCTTAAAAAATTTTAAAGAATCTTATGAATTTAAAATAAAAAATGGTATTTCTTTAATTAAGAAAAAAAAATTAGATGAGCAAAAGTAGTTTAGTTATCGCTATATATATTATTGGACTTGTAATTGGAGCNTTATTTCTTAATCTTTGGAGCGCAGAAACAAGTCCTCAAAAAGCCTTATTAGGACTTGCTTGGACTGCAATTTTTTTAATTGCACTTTTTTATGTTGAAAAAGATAAAAATGAGTANATGCTNTCTCAATTAAATCGATCAATAATTAAATGTAATAAATGTTCAAGATTGGTAAAGTTTAGAAATAAATTAGCAAAAAATAAGAGNAAACAATATTTAGATCAAGAATACTGGGCAAAACCAATAACTGGTTTTGGTGACATAAGTGGTAAAATATTATTTGTAGGCTTGGCTCCAGCAGCACACGGTGGAACGAGAACTGGAAGAGTGTTCACTGGGGATAAATCATCAGATTTTTTGTATAAGTGTCTTTATAAAGCAAATATTTCTAATCAACCNACTTCAACACATATTAATGATGGGCTTAAATTAAANAACGCTTATATAACAACAGCTTTAAAATGTGTTCCGCCNGAAGATAAGCCTACACGGGATGAATTNCANAATTGTTTTAATTTCTTTAATAAAGAAATAAATAATCTTAAAAATTTAAAAATTATTGTAGCTTTAGGTAAAATTGCTTTTGATNCCTGTATTTATTTTTATAAGACAAATTATAACTACACACAAAAAGTAAAATTTGAACATGGTAAAATTTTTAAGATAACAGAAAAAATCTTACTTCTTGGTTGTTATCATCCAAGCCCAAGAAATGTAAACACTGGAAGAATAAATGANAAGAAAATGACTAACTTATTTAAAAAAGTTTTACAGTTAATTTAATTAAGTTTTTTTTCTAAAATATCTGGAATTTTTACTGGTTTTCCTAATTTGTTGACTGTGACTAAAACTATNTCAGCTTCAGATGTTAAAATTCCATTTTTTTCTATTATTTGCTCCATTACAAAAGAAGATCTGCTTACAGATTTTACTTTTGATTTCACTACAATTTCATCTTCAAGCNTTATTGGTTTTTTATATTCAATTTTACATGATTTTACTATTATTAAGGTTTCGTAATCATCTAATAATTTTTTATTTGAGAGGCCTACTGAAGAGATCATCTCAGTCCTTGCTCTTTCTAAAAACTTTAGATAGTTTGCGTAATAGACAACTCCACCCGAGTCTGTATCTTCATAATAAATTTTAATTTTAAACTCTCCATTGATCATAATTATTGATACCAAAATACTAAAATATTTTATACAAATGAATATTAATTATATGAAACTATATATTATTTGGCTTATTGGCGTTATTATTTGGAATTTTGGTGTACCTCAGGCCAGTCCATTAGAGGATGTTTTGGTAGCAATTTTGCTTTCTTTGTTAACTATCTCTTTAAAGAAATATACTAAACTTTAGTTTATTCAGATGAAAAATAAATATTTTGATAATAAGCAACTGCTTTTTGCTTAGAATTATCTGTATCAGTCATTATAGCTATACCATTTAGTTCACTTACGTCTAGATCATGAAGTTTTTTAAAATCTTCTTTAACATTTGCTTTTACAGAGACCCATTCGTTATTGTTAATTAAAGTAGTAGCTAGTACGTAATCTATAGATTTTTTCGTATATGGACTTCGCCAATTTTCACCTACTTTATTATTGCTAGAAAAAACATAGTTCACTGCTCTATTTGATAAGGCGGTGGATCCAGTTTTTTTTACCACAAATACTCTAGCTGCGTAGTCATGACCCTTCTTTGACTGTTCCACTATTCCTTTCAAATTTGTTTCGACTTTCCAGGTTATGTTAATAAATGGCGTTTTATTTAGATCAATTAAGATTTCCTTCCCTAGGCCAGAACCAGTACCTTCAGCTTCAGCTCTTATAAAATTTCCATTTTCATTNCTNCCAAAGGACCATTTNGTNTCCCCTTTTACCTTTCTTACCTTAAGTTCTTTAAATTCCTCATTTGTGAATTCAAAAATTTTAACTATCTCAGCTATTGTTGATGAGGTTAAAAATAAAGTGATTAAAGTAAGTTTTATTAAAAATTTCATACCTCAGTCATATACATCAAGCTCAAAATGATACAATAAAAAAAATTCATTTTCATAGTTTAGACATTTTTATGACAATCAAAAATCAAAATGTATTTATAAATATAAGCTATGAAAATAATTACACTTACAATACTTTTGCTTTTTCTGACAAATTGTAGCACTCATTCTGTTAAACTTGGAAAAAGATGCACAAAGCTAGCTGCAGACAACACTTATGAAAAATCTTTAATATGGTTTATTGATAAGGCTAGTCTTAATGATTTTGATAACAAAATTAATAGGGAAAACTGCGAAAAAAATGGAGATAATTCATGAAAACATTCGCAGCAATTACACTTTTATTATACTGGTCAGTAATAATCTTGGCTCCAGTTATAGCTAAGGAAAGGTTAATTAATTCTCAAAAGACTATATATCCTGAAAAAAAACCTAATAAGTAGATCTGCCACCACTAATATCAAAAACAGAAGCTGTTGAAAAAGAATTCTCTTCTGAGGAAAGCCAACTTACTAATGAAGAGAGCTCTTCAACTTCAAGAAATCTACCTCTTGGAACCTTTGAAAGCATTCTTTGCACATGTTCTTTGGACATTTGATCTAAAATTCTAGTCTTAGCACCTGCTGGTGTTACCGCATTTACTGCAATATTATATTGAGCTAATTCTTTGCCAAGTGATTTAGTTAAACCTATAACACCTGCTTTTGCTGAGCTATAAGCACTTGCATTAGCATTGCCATCTTTACCTGAAACGGAAGCTATATTAACAATTCGACCATAATTATTCTTTATCATTAAAGGTGCAACTGCTTTGCAACAATAAAAGGTGCCATGTAAATTAATATCAATAATTTTTTTCCAATCATCGACATTATAATTCCAAAGTTCAGCTGTAGGACCTGTAATACCAGCATTATTTATCAAGATATCTATTTTTGAAGTTTTAGAGATATTATCAACAGTGTCTATTACAACTTTATAATTTGCAACATCAACAACATCTATTTCTAAATTTGAGTTATTAATTTTATTTTTTACTTTTTTTAATTCTTTTTCGTCAATATCCCACAATCTCACCTTGGCCCCATAATCCAAAAATTTTTTTGCTATATCCAAACCAAAACCTTGGGCTCCACCAGTTATAATTGCTGTTTTATCTATAAGATCAAATTTATTCATAATTTTTTGGGTACTAATAGGTAATAAGTTATATAAGTTGCAATCGCTCCTAAAATCCAAGAAAAGGATTGTAGAAAATTTAAATTAGAATTCCAAATTGTTCCTGCTGAAAAAATAAAGCCAATTANTACAGCGTACATAGCTTTAATATGCCATCCATTTGAATAAAAATATGAACTTTCTTCNTTCGATGAAAATAAATCTTTATTTATGATTTTTTTACTCTTTATAACGTAGTAATCACAAATCATTAATCCAAATATAGGGCCAAAAAAAGATCCAAAAGTATCAACAAAAGATAAAATACCAAGTTGACTGATTAGGGAAAGCCAAAGTGACCCAATAATTACACCAAATATCATTATAACAACACCTGAACTTTTTAGACTCAATTGCTTGGGAAAGAAATTTATCAATGCATTTTGAGAAGGTATATAATTTGCTATTAAATTTGATGAAAGAGATGCAATGAATATAAAAATAAGACAAGTTACTGTTAAGTAAGTATTATTTATTTTTCCAATAATATCTGTTGGNTTTGTTAAAAATCTTTCCGCTTCAATTAGATCTTTGTTTATCAATATATCTGCGCCCAAAGAGATTAAAATTGCTAAAATAGAAAAAATAATTAGATTTAAAAGTAGACTTAAATTTCCTTTATTTAATTCCTTATCATTTTTTGCATATCTTGAAAAATCACCAAAATTTAAAATTACTATTGAGTAATATGCAAAGATTGTACCAGTAATTGTTATCAGAGGTACTATATTATTTTTAATAAATATATTCTCTAAACTTATAANTTCATACATTCTTTGAACTATTTGTTGATTAAACTCTGAAAATAAAATTATTAGAAAAAAAAGTATTCCAAAATAAACAAAAAAACCTGAAAAATTTATGAATATTTTTATAAATTTATGNCCTTTTGAAAAAAGAAAAAATTGAAAAAGTAAAGTGAACAACAAACTTATCCAGTCAATTAAATTTAAACCCATAAAAAATAAAAGAAAATAGTCGCTTTGTAATAAATTTNCATCNATNGAGAATAGAGAAATACGAATTAAATATCCTAGTGACTTAGATATAAAAAAAGTCTGGACACCAAAAAAGAAGATNCCAACTAANCCTCTTATCATNCCAAAATATCTTGCTCCATTTATNCCAAGTGAAGTTCTTAGAAAAACAACNAAAGGAATNCCGTGTTTGGTAGANGGNTTTCCAATTAAATTTGAAAATAAATAAACTAATAAACCTGCTATCAAACTTCCAACAAAAACAATTAAAATATTTAAATCATACAAAAGATATAGNGANGCTATTAATGAAAAAGCTATTAANCTTTGAGTCATATTNGCCCACAANCAAAAATAATCTTTCCANGTCCAGGTTTTATCAGCNGGNTTAACTGAAACNATTTCCCAATTAGAAAGCTGAAATTTTGGTTTATCGAGACTCACANNCTTATATTAAACAAAAAAGTCCTACTGTCCATACAAGAGAGATGGNANCCATAAAGCAATTTTTGGAAAAANAATTATTAANACTAGTCCAATTANTTGNAGAACCATAAATTGCATCATTCCAATATAAATATCTTTAAGATCCCATTCTGGGACCACTCCTTTTAGAAAATATGCTGATAAAGCAACCGGTGGTGATAACCAGGCGGTTTGTAGGTTAACAGCAACTAAAATCGCAAACCAGGTAAGATTAAATCCTAAAGCTTCTACCAAAGGTAATATTATAGGTATAATAATCATTACAATCGGTACCCATTCTAAAGGCCAACCCAAAAGNAATATCATGACCATTATCATTCCAAGAACTAGGTATTTATTCATTTCTAAACCTAATAGAAACTCTGTAAGCAGTGTGGGTGTTCCTAATCTTGCAAATACNGCCCCAAAAAAATTTGAGGCTGCAACCAAAACCATTATTAAAGCTGTGATTTCAAGTGTTTTAACCAAAGCATCTTGTAATTTTGGTAAGGTTAATTTTTTATAAGCTAAAGATAAAAGAAGAGCACCCATAGCACCGCATCCTGCTGCTTCAGTTGGTGTTGCAAAACCAAACAAGATACTTCCTAATGCTGCAAAAACTAAGGCTGCAGGTGGTACTAAACCTAAAAAAAATTCAATCCATACTTCTTTCATGCTTGCCGCTCTCATCTCCTCAGGTAGCACGGGCCCCAATTTTGGGTTAATCATGCAACGAATTGTGGTGTAAGCTGCATACAGAGAGGCTAATAATATTCCAGGCATTATAGCTGCAGCAAATAAATCTATAACTGGAATTTCCATAATTGGACCCATAACAACTAACATAATACTTGGTGGTATTAATATTCCTAATGTTCCCCCTGCAGTAATAGTTCCAGCTGCAAGCCTAACATCATACCCAGATCTATTCATTGATTTTGCAGCCATTATTCCAAGTATGGTTACAGAGGCNCCAACAATACCAGTTGCAGCTGCAAAAATTACAGAAACAAATAAAACTGCATAATATAATGATCCTTTAACTTTAGCTAACATAAGTTGGAATGCAGAAAATAATCTTTCCATTAAACCTGCTTGTTCCATCATAATCCCCATAAAAACAAAGAGTGGAACGGCCGCTAGCGTTTGTTCTGTCATAACCATGGAAAATTGGAGCGTCATTAAATAGAAAACTAATTTTCCAAAACCTAAATATCCAAAAACAAAACCAAGAAAAATTAAAGTAAATGAAATTGGGAACCCTACAAATATTGCAAATAACATTACTCCTACTAAAATAAAACCTAATATTGCTGGATCAATCAATTCTGCAATCATTTTCTTTCACCTGGCCACTCGCCTTTTTTTGCAGCCCAATAACTTTTTAACAACTCAGAGAAACCTTGAATAAGTAAGAATATTATTCCAATTAAAAGACAAGTTTTTATTGGCCACATATAAGGCATCCATGTGGTGTCCATTCCTCTCTCGCCTCTTCTAATCGACTCTTCAACAAACCCAATTGTCATATAAAGAAAAACAATAAGACCTGGAAAATAAAATAAAATATATAACCAAAAATCTATTAGGCCTTGAGTTTTAGTTTTAAAATTTCTATATAAAAAATCTGCTCTGATATGAACTCCTTTTGATAAAGCATAAGCAGCACCCAACATGAACAATGCTCCATAAAGAAAGCGGCTTATATCATAAGCCCAAATTGTCGGTGCATGAAATAATTTTCTAGCAAAAACTTCATATGTCATTGCAAAGATTAACGGGATTAATATCCAACAAACTATATTACCAATCCATTTACTAAATTTATCTATTTTAATAATTGAACTTGCCATCCATGAAGGCATATCATTTGGCATCTTGCCCGAACCACCCCTTCTTTCAGCTATCATTTCATCTGAAATATCCAGTTTTGATGGTTCGTTTGTCATAAATTTCTATTAAAAAAATTAGAGCGGACTTTCAAGTCCGCTCTAATAAGTTAAGATTTATTTCTGATTACTTTAATGTTGCTGCGTGAGCCATTCCTAGCTTCGCATTAGACATTTGAGCACCACTCCAGAAAGGAACAGCTACATCAGCAAACTCTTTCATCGAGTCATATACTTTTTTGAAAAATGCATTTTTCTCTGCATTTTTATTNAANGTNGCTTTTGCNGCNGCCATATANTCNACNAAGTAGTCAGATGGAGTATCTTCNAGANTTACACCGTGCTTTGTAGTTAGTTGTTGTAAAGCTTTTCCGTTTTCATAGATTCTGTAACTTAAAGATTTAGCTAATGATGCATTAGCTGCAACCTCAAGAGACTTCTTCTCATGATCGCTCATTGCTTCATATGTTTTTCCAGTAATATAAAAGTCAGCATTTACCACTACTTGGTGTAAACCTTGTAGATAGTAATGTTTTAATACTTTTTGGAAACCAAACACCATGTCTGGTTTTGGACAACACCACTCTGCAGCATCAATTGTACCCGCTTCTAAAGCTGGTAGAATATCTCCACCGCCCATAGCAACAGATGCTATACCAATGTCTTTGTAAGTTTGTCCAGGAATTCCTGGAGGAGTTCTGAATTTATATTTTCTAAAGTCAGCCATGTCTTTAATTGGTTTTGGAAACCAACCTAAAGCNTCAGGTCCAACTGGTTGTAACATAAATCCTTTTATGTCTCTTCCCATCTCTTTCCAAAGTTGATCATATAACTCTTTACCACCACCATATTGAAACCATGATAGAAATGCTAAGTTATCAATACCAACTCCACCNCCAGCTACTGGTGAACCAAATAGCATAGCTGCTGGGTGATCACCTGACCAATAGTGTGTCCAAGCAAAACCACAGTCGATAAGTCCTTTATCAACAGCATCTAAAGTTTCTTTAACACCAACAACAGCTCCTGCTGGTAAAATTTCAAATTTTAAAGATCCGCTAGTAAGTGTTGTTACGGTNTCAGTAAAGTCTTTTAACATCTTAACTTCATCA
The DNA here is from genome assembly GCA_002692475.1 of Candidatus Pelagibacter sp. Next base: position 7,330 of record NZKC01000007.1, on the reverse strand, counting down.
GCTTTAGTGTTAAGGACAGTCTGACATTTTAATGTTTTNGCGTTAGCATTGGATATAAANCCAAGAACTAAAAACGCAGCAAACATAAGTGAAATGATTTTTTTCATTATTATCCCCTTATAGTTAATTTAAAAATTCGCTTATCCTGTCAAAAAAATACTTAATTGACAAGTTACAAATCAAGTTAAATTCTGTTAAAAAAGCTCAAAATGATAGTATATAAAAAATTATTTTAACAAGTTATAAAAAAATGAATTTTGATTACATAATAATTGGAGCGGGTTCAGCTGGTTGTGTTTTAACAAATAGAATAATCAATTCTGGAAAATATAAAGTTCTTTTAATTGAGGCTGGTGGAAATGATAGTTATCCATGGATACATATTCCTGTTGGATACTACAAAACNATGCACAATCCAAAAACAGATTGGTGTTATAATACACAACCTGATGCCAGTATGGAAAATAGGTCAATACCATATCCAAGAGGTAAAACTTTAGGTGGGAGCTCATCAATTAACGGTTTACTTTATATTAGAGGTCAAGAGGATGATTATAATTTATGGAGACAGCTTGGTAATAAAGGCTGGAGTTGGAATGATGTTCTTCCATACTTTATTAAATCTGAAAATCAAGAAAGAGGAAAGAGTGAGCATCATGGTATAAATGGCCCACTCTCTGTATCAGATCAAAGAATTAAACTTGATATTCTTGATAGCTTTATGAATGCTGCAGAAGAAGTTGGAATTCCAAAAACAAGTGATTTTAATAAAGGAAATAATTTTGGTTGTGGTTATTTTCAAGTAACAGAAAGAAATGGTTTAAGATGTAGCGCTGCTGTTGGTTATCTCAACCCTGTAAAAAAGGATAAAAATCTTAAGATTGAAACNCATTGNCATGTTCAAAAAATTAATTTTGAGAATAAAAAGGCTGTGAGTGTTACTTATTATAAAGGAAACAACAGCTTTACTGTAAAAGCAAATAAAGAAATTATTCTTAGTGCNGGATCAATTGGGAGTCCTCAAATTTTACAAACATCTGGTATAGGAGATAGCCAAAAATTAAAGAACTTGGGAATTAATACAATACATGAACTTAAAGGTGTTGGAAAAAATCTACAAGATCATTTGATGTTTAGGCCAGTCTATAAGGTTAAAAATGTCAAAACATTAAATAGAAAAATTAATAGTGTATTTGGAAAATTGTTAATTGGTTTAGAATATGTTTTTTTACGAAAAGGTCCAATGACAATGGGAGCTAGTCAATTATGTGGTTTTGCAAAAAGTGATCCAACAAGAGAAACACCAAATCTACAATTTCATGTACAGCCAATAAGTACTGATAAATTGGGTGGGTCTAAATTGCATGATTTTGAGGCATTCACTCCTACTGTTGCAAATATAAGACCTACAAGTCGTGGTGAAATAAATATCGTGAGTAATGATAGTAGAGATAAACCAAAAATTAAAATGAATTATCTTTCAACAGATGAAGATAGGAAAGTTGCAGCTGATGGACTAAGATTAATAAGAAAAATTGTTTTAGAAACCAAAGAGTTTAAGAAATTTGAACCTGAAGAATTTAGACCAGGTATTAGTATTCAAGATAATGAAGAATTAGTAAAAGCTGGAAGCCATTTTACTCAAACTATATTTCATCCTGTTGGAACCTGTAAAATGGGAGATGACAATCAATCTGTTGTATCCGATCAACTTAAGGTTCATGGTATTAAAAGTTTAAGAGTAATAGATGCATCAATCATGCCAAATATTACCTCGGGTAATACAAATGCACCTGCTATTATGATTGCTGAAAAGGGTTCTGATATGATATTGAATAGTTAATGTCAGCTGAAGAAATAACAATCTTTATTCAAATAATATTTATAGATCTAGTTCTTGCAGGCGATAATGCAATAATCATTGGAATGGTTGCTTCACAATTCCCTACTGATCAAAGAAAAAAAATTATTTTTTGGGGAATAAGTTTAGCAGTAGTGCTTAGAATATTGTTAACTCTTGCTACGGCATATTTGTTGCAAATAAAAGGGCTAAGATTAATTGGAGGTTTGGCCTTACTTTATATTGTTTATAAATTATATACTGATGTAATTAAGAATAAGATCGATGAAAATAATAAAATAGACGTTGATAAGTCAAATTTTATCAAAGCAATTTGGACTATATTGATTGCAGACTTTACAATGAGTTTAGATAATGTACTTGGAGTTGCAGGTGCAGCTAAGGACCATTATTTTTTATTAGTATTTGGACTTATTTTATCAATAGTTCTAATGGCTACAGCGGCAACATTAATTTCAAAATTGATAAAAAAATATAAGTGGATTAGCTGGCTAGGTCTTTTTGCAATACTAGCTGTTGCTATTGATTTGATTTATACTGATTTGAAGATATTGATATAGAATGTATTTAAAAAAATATAATTTAAAGAATAAAATAGCTTTAGTATCTGGGGCAGGAAAAGGTCTTGGAAGAGCTTGTGCAATTGCTTTAGCGGAAGCTGGCTGTAATTTAATAATAATAAGCAGAACTAAAAAAGATCTTGATGAAGTCTCAAGAAAAATAAAAAAATTTAAAGTTAAATGTAAAGCTTTTGTGTGTGATATTACTAATTATAATAATCTAAAAAATATCATTAATAAGCAACCCAGAATAGATATATTAATTAATAACGCTGGAAATAATATCCCTGAACATTTTACCAAAGTAAAAACAAAGAATATGGAATATTTAGTTAAAGTGAACACCATTGCTGCATTTAACCTTGCTCAACTATGTACATTAAAAATGATTAAACTTAAAAATAGAAAAAAAGTAGGTGGAGCAATCATAAATATGTCATCACAAATGGGCCATGTAGGAGGTCCAATAAGAAGTGTTTATAACATGACCAAATTTGGCTTAGAAGGGCTTACAAAAGGTATGTCAATTGATCTTGCAAAATACAATATAAGAGTAAATACAGTATGCCCTACTTTCGTAGTTACACCTATGACAAAAGTATTTTTAAAAAGTAAAAAATTTAAAAAAGAAGTTTTGGGGAATATTCCTCTTGGTAGATTTGCAGAACTTTCAGATGTGGCCAGTGCTGCAGTTTTTTTAGCTTCAGATGCAGCTTCAATGATTAATGGAACATCTTTATTAGTTGATGGCGGATGGACTGCAAAATAATTAAGATTATATTAGTTATACTTTTTTTTTCTACAGAAGTATCGGCTATAGAATTTAAAGGTAAATTTATTCAAGGTCATTTTATTTTAGGCAAAACTGATCCTGAGTCAAAAATAATAATTGATAAAAAAGCAATTAAAGTTTCTAAGGATGGATATTTTGCTTTTGGCTTGGGAAGAGATAGGAAAAATGATGTAATAATAATAAAAAAAATTGATAATCAAGTCCAAACTATAACTAAAAAAATTTTGAAGAGAAAATATAACATTCAAAAAATAGATGGTTTACCTAAAAAAAAAGTTACTCCTCCTGAGGAAGTTTATCAAAGAATAAAGGATGAAAATAAATTAATTGGAAAAGCAAGATCAATAGATAGCAATTTATCATTTTTTAAGAATAAATTTATTTTACCATTAGATGATGCAATTATAACTGGTGTTTATGGCAGTCAAAGAATATTAAATGGCAAGCCTCGGTGGCCTCATTATGGTGTGGATTTTGCTGGAGATCTTGGAACGCCTATAAAAGCTATGGCTGATGGTATTGTGACTTTAGCAGAAAAAGATTTATACTATACTGGTGCAACTTTAATCTTTGATCACGGGCATGGTATATCCACGTTATATATGCATATGGATAAAATTTTTGTTGAAATGGATGATATTGTAAAACAAGGTGATATAATTGGTACAGTTGGATCTAGTGGGAGATCTACTGGACCTCATTTAGATGTTAGGTTAAATTGGTTTGATGTAAGATTAGATCCTGCAACGGTATTGGATATTAATTAATGAAAAAAAATACTACAGAAAAAATAAGTAACAATTTAGTAAATGCTTTTTTAAAAAATAAAATTATTTCTCCATTACCAAAAANATATACNAAAAAATTAATTAANGCNGATAAATTNAGAAAATTATGTGAAANTAAAATTAATGAACCTATTATTGGTTTTAAAGCAGGNGGAACAGGTATACCTGTAATGAAAAAATTGGGAGAGAAAGANCCATTTTATGCNTCNGTATATAAAAGAAATTTATTGCANAATGGNAAAAAAGTAAAAATAAATAAATNNACATTAGGTATAGAGCTAGAAGTAACTTATCTTNTTAAGAAAGATTTTTTTAAATTTAAAAAAAATATAACTAAAAGTAATATTTCAAGATTTATTTCACATATAGCTCCTAGTATAGAAGTTGTTGGTTATAGACAGAGGAAAAAAGGAATAAAATCTTTTGGTGATTTATGTAGTGATTTTGGCGCTAATATTAAATTCGTNATAGGAAAAAAGAAAAAATATAAAAAAATTAATATNGGCAATTTAAAGACAATCATTAAAAACAGAAAGATAAAACAAAGTGTAAATGGAAATACAAATACAGTTTATATCAATCCACTTAACTCATTAAAGTTTGTACTCAATAAACTAAAAAAAGATAAGGTTTCACTAAATACAAATTTTTATGTGTTTACGGGATCGACTGTCGGTGTGGTGCCGATACTTGCAAAGGGATTTTATGAAGCAAAAATAGAAAAAATNGGCGNTGTAAAAGCTTTCATAAATTAATGAGTGAAAATAAAAAGTTTTTTTTATCTAGTTTTATTTCAATTTTAGTAAGTATTTTTTTAATAGTAATTCTTTGGNACAAAATAAGTTTGCCCTACTCTAANAAGCANGAAGTTATTGGTATNTANTCTGAGAATAANCATCACCAATTTAATGANACNCTTAGATTTATAATATTNATATCTTTGCCATTGTTAGTTTATTTGTTCAATTGCATCCTTTTTAAAAAAAAGGTTATAGCAAATTTTTGTCAAATATTTGATAAAAATAATAAAAATAATATTGAACAAAATAAGGATGCAATTATATTTTCACTTTTTTTTCTATTTCTTTTAATTGGTTTTTTTTTATCAAAAGACTTTACTTTTTATGAACTTGATCTTTTTCATGAAGGGCAATATTTAGGTGGTGGTTTTAATTTTTTAGAGACCGGAAATTTATGGATTGATAACTTTGTTGTTACAGGGTTATTTGTCGATGTACTTTTGTCTCCTATCTCTTGGGAGATTTTTAATCAAGTATCGATTGGATCTACAAGATTATTTATAAGTATTTTAAACTTAATATTACAATTTTTTTTAATATTTTTTTTTTATAATCTTGTTGCTTTAATTAATTTTAAAAAGTACTTGAGATTATTATTTTTAATACCTTTTTTTTTAATCTCTTTATATTTTGTAAATTCAAATTATTTAAATTTTAGAGATATACCAATAATTATTTCTCTTACTTTAATAATATTATTATTGATTAAAAGAAGTGATCGCTTTTATTTTAAAATTTTAACTTTAGGCGTACTTTCGCCTGTCTCGATTCTATTAAGTATAGAAAAAGGTTTGTATCTAAATTTTTTGTTTGTTTTTTTGATATTAACTTTTTTTTTTATAAAAGAATATAAGTGGATTTTATATTTTATAATATTTACATTATTATCTTGGATTTGTCTTTATATTACAATCGGTAAAGAAGAATTTTTTTTATTTGTATCAAATTCTATTGAGATTGCAAAATATACAGAGTCTTTAAATGGTGTCATACATCCAAAACCATTTTCTGGATTAATGGACTCTTCAAGAGCAACCAAAAATCTTATTGTTTTATTGGCAAATGGTATTGTTTTGATTTCATTTTTTATAAAAAGTACTAATAAAATATCTAATAATTTTAAAATTTTTTCAGTATTATTTTTTCTTGAAAGTTTAGTATTTTATAAAACTGGACTCTCCAGATCTGATGGTGGACATTTGAAGCAAGGAATTGCGCTTGGTTATGTTCAGCTTTTAAGTTTTTTTACAATAATTCTTAAAATTTCTATAGAAGAAAAATCTAGTGTTAACATTTTTACTAAATTATCATATTTATATTCACCAATAATTTTTTTTATTTTAATATCTTATTTTTTTTTGGATTTAAATAATATTAAGAATTTTAATAAAAATTTCAAAAAACTTATTAACGCTAACGACAGTTTTTTTTTAAATGTAAATGATAAAATTTTTTTATCAAATGCGAATAATTTTTTAGATAAGTCTAACTGTATTCAAGTCCTAAATTATGAGCCAGCATTCAATTATCTCTTAAAAAAAAGATCATGTACAAGATATAATTTAATATTTGCTGTTGGCTCAAAATTTACCCAAGAAAATTTACTAAAAGAAATAAGTGAAAAAAATGTTGAATATATAGTATTAGGAGGAAAATATGACACTTGGGGAATTGATCCAAGAGTCCGATATCCTTATATATATAAATATTTAGATAAAAATTATAATTTTTTTTATGAATTAGATAATAAAATGATATTAAAAAAAAAGAATTAAATTATGAAAATAATAAAATTTTGGGAAACAGAAGTTGGAAATAAAGACTATAAGTATCAAAAAAAAATATTTTCAATTAATTATCCAAATGAAGGAAAATATGTAAAAAAACTTGAGGATAAAGTTAAAAAAATTTTAAAAATAAAGTACTGCGTTGCACTTCCAAGTGGAACAAGTGCTATGTTTGTTGCTCTTAAAATTTTAAATCTAAAAAGTTATGATGAAGTTATAGTTCCGAACATAACTTTTGCTGCTACAGCTAATGCTGTAAACTTGGCTGGAGCGAAAGTGATACTAGTCGACGTAAACCCAGAAACTTTAAATATTGATATAAAAGATTTAGAAAAAAAAATAAGTAATAGAACGAGAGTGATTATGCCAGTCCATATTTCTGGGAGATCTTGTGATATGACAAATATTATAAAAATTGCTAAGAGAAAAAAAATTAAAATCATTGAGGATGCAGCTGAGGCTTTTTTATCAATGAATAAAAATAAATATCTGGGAACTATTGGTGATATGGGATGCTTCTCTTTGTCACCGAATAAAATATTTACATCAGGTCAGGGAGGCTTGCTTGTTACCAATAATAAAAAATATTTTGACAAAATTAAAGTATTTAAAACACAAGGACGAGTAGGTGTAACTTCTGGAGGAGATGATCTTCATATTTCAGTTGGTGGAAATTTTAAGCTTTCTAATATAAGTGCTGGTTTAGCGTTAAGTCAGTTAGATAGACTTTATAAAAGAAAA
>NZKC01000063.1 GCA_002692475.1 Candidatus Pelagibacter sp. | reverse complement strand
TTTTTACTGCAGTCAATCTGACAAGGGAGAAATGGTTATGGGAGGAGATTTAGATGGTTACAATAGTTATGCTCAAAGAGGAAACTTACCAACTATTCAACACGTATTATCCGAGGGAGTTGCTATGTTTCCAAATTTAAGTCGGTTAAAAATGTTAAGAACATGGGGAGGGATTATGGATATGTCTATGGATGGATCTCCAATAATAGATAAAACTCATATCGAAGGATTATATCTAAATTGCGGTTGGTGTTACGGAGGATTTAAATCAACACCTGCATCAGGATGGACTTTTGCGCATACTATTGCTCAAGATAAAGTTCATAAACTAAATGCTGATTATAATTTAAACAGATTTAGCAAAGGATATCTATTAGATGAAAAAGGACTTGGAACAAAAACTTGGATATCCTAAATGCTTTATATTAAATGCCCATATTGCGGAATAAGAGCACAAACTGAATTTGCTTATGGTGGAGATGCTACAGTTAAAAGACCAGAATTAAATAAAGAAATTACAGATAAAGAATGGGATGAATTTGTATATTTAAGGAAAAGTTTAAGAGGAAAACATTTAGAATTTTGGCATCATATTTCTGGTTGTAGGCAATGGTTTAAGGTTCAAAGAGATACAGCAACTCACGAAATTTTTAAAACTTTAAAACCACACGAAGAACTTTAAAAATGTCACAAAATTTTAGATTAGAAAAAGAAGGTTTAATAAACAGATCAAAAAAAATTTCTTTTAAATTTAATGGTAAAAGTTATTTTGGTTATGATGGAGATACACTTGCTTCAGCATTAATAGCAAATGGTGTGCACTTAGTTGGTCGTAGCTTTAAATATCACAGACCAAGAGGATTTTTTGGAGCAGGTGTAGATGATCCATATGCTTTAGTTCAACTAATTAGAAATAACGAAAGTATCCCAAACATTAAAGCTACAGAACAGGAACTTTTTGAGGGTTTAGAGGCAAAAAGTGTAAACTGTTGGCCAAATGTAAATTTTGATATTGGTGGAATAAATAATTTTTTAAGAATTTTTTTACCAGCTGGTTTTTATTACAAAACATTCATGTGGCCAAAAAGCTTTTGGTATAAAATCTATGAACCATTTATTAGAAAAGCAGCAGGTTTTGGAGTTGTTTCGCATGAGCCTGATAAAGAAAGATATGAACATAAATACGAATATTGCGATTTATTAATTACAGGATCTGGACCATCTGGACTTGCGAGCGCATATTCTGCTGCAAAAAATGGAGCAAAAGTTATTTTAGCTGAGGATAAACCTAGATTTGGCGGAAGCTTGCTTACAAGCGATGTAAATATAGGAAATGAAAGTGGAAAAGAATGGGCTGACAAAATTATTACCGAATTAAAAAGCATGCCAAATGTGGTAGTTAAAAATAGAGCACAGGTATTTGGTTATTATGATCATAATATGTTAGTGATGTCTGAAAGATTAACTGAGCATTTGCCAAAGTCTGACAAATTTACTCCTAAGCAAAAATTATGGTACATAAGAGCCAAAGAAGTTGTAATTTCATCAGGATCAATAGAAAGACCATTAGTATTTGGTAATAATGATACTCCAGGAGTTTTATTATCATCAGCTGCAAAAGAATATATGAAAGTTTATGGAGTTCTTGTTGGTAAAAAACCAATTATTTTTACGAATAATGATAGCGCATATGAAACTGCTATAGAATTCAAAAAAAATGGAGTTGATCCTATAGTTTTAGACTCGAGAAAAGAACTNAGTTCAGATTTAATTAAGGAAGCTAAAAGTTTAGGTATTAATATTAAGTTTGAATATGTGGTTGTTAATGCGAATGGTTATAGAAAGGTAAAATCAGCAGATATCGCTAAAATTTCAGATGATAAAACAACATTAGGAAAAATAGAAAATATTGCATGTGATTGTATATGTGTTTCAGGATTTTGGACTCCAACAATTCATTTAGCATCCCAATCAGGAGGAAAAACGAAATTTAATGAGGAAATAGATGCTTTTATTCCGAGTAAATCAAAGCAGAACGAAACTACAGTTGGTTCAGCAAATGGGATATTTAATTTACAGGACTCATTAAACACATCATTTGAAGCTGGATATAACTTATCTAAAAAAATTACTAACAAAGATAATAAATTAAGTGTGCCTACAGTGGTAGAAAAGAAAAACTCTAAACATGATAAGTTTTGGTGTGTACCTTTACCTAAAGGAAAAAAATATAAAAGATTTTTAGATTTTCAAAATGATGTTGCTGTTTCAGATATAGAAATAGCAATAAGAGAAGGTTACAGATCAATAGAACATGTGAAAAGATATACTACTTTAGGTATGGCTACTGACCAGGGAAAAACCAGTAATCTAAACGGACTTCAGCTTGTCTCTAATATAGAAAATAAATTAGTTCCAGAAGTTGGTCACACAACTTTTAGACCACCCTACACGCCTGTATCTATTGGTGCGATTGTGGGTAGAGAGGTTGGTAAACATTCAAAACCAACGAGGAAGTCACCGATGCATTCATGGCATGAAAAAAATAATGCAGTTTTCGTTGATGCAGGACTTTGGTTAAGACCGAGATTTTACAAGAGAGGTAATGAAACATTATTTGATGCGTCTAAAAGAGAAGCTGAAAATGTTAGAAAAAATGTAGGAGTTTGTGATGTTACAACACTTGGAAAAATTGATGTGAAGGGTCCTGATGCTGCTGAATTCTTGAATAGAGTTTATACTAATGCTTGGTTAAAACTTCCAGTTGGCAAAGCTAGATACGGGGTTATGTTAAGAGAAGATGGTATAGTAATGGATGATGGAACAACAACAAGAGTTTCAGAAAACCATTACCATATGACAACAACTACAGCACAAGCTGCAAATGTATTGTCACATTTAGAATATTATCTACAAATAGTCTGGCCAGAACTAAATGTTAATGTTGTGTCAACAACCGAACAATGGGCAGGTGCTGCAATAGCAGGTCCAAAATCAAGAGAACTTCTTCAAAAACTTTTTCCTGATACTGATTGTTCTAATGAAGGTCTGCCTTTTATGGGATTTATTGAGACTAAACTATTTGGGGTTTATGCAAGAATATTTAGAATTTCTTTTTCAGGTGAACTTGCTTATGAGGTAAATGTTGAGTCTGATTATGGAAACTTTATGTGGGAAAAAATAATAGAAATCGGAAATGAATTCAAAATTCAACCATATGGAACAGAAGCATTGTCAACTTTAAGAATAGAGATGGGACACGTTGCTGGTTCAGAGCTTGACGGAAGAACAACACCTTTTGATACTTCTTTAGATGGCTTATTAAGTAAAAAGAAAGATTTTATTGGCAAAAGATCCATGCAAAAAGAAGCTTTCATTTCATCTAAAAGAGAAAAAATTGTAGGCGTGGTACCTTTGGATAAAAAAACAAGTATACCTGAAGGTTCATATATAGTTAAAGATGCAAATACAAAATTGCCAAATCCAAAATTAGGACATGTATCAGCATCTTGTTGGAGTGTTGAATATAATAATCCTTTTTCATTAGCAATAATTAAAGATGGAAAAAACATGATAGGACAAAAACTTTTTGCTTTGTCACCTTTAAAGAATAAATCAATACCAGTTGAAATTGTGTCTTCACATTATGTAGATCCAAAGGGAGAGAGAGTCAGATCATGAAAAATATCTCACCTTTAAACAATATTCATCAATTGGGCCAATATGGTAATTTTGAAAATAAAAATGATAATGAGCTGGTTAAAATAAAAGAAATTAAAAACATTTTTATATATCAAGTAGTACAATTTAAAAATTCTCCTAAAAGCGAANTAGTAATTGATAATTTAGTTTTTCCAGATGTTCTTCAAGTAAAAACTAATAAAGAAATTAGAATATTATGGATGGGACCAAATAATTGGTTAGTTATTTCAGATAAAAATATAAAAAATGANTTGGATAATAATTTTTCGATTAATGANTTTGCNGTTACAGATATTTCTCACTCNAGATCTATTATTGAATTAGAAGGATCAAATGCAAAAGAGGTAATTAAAAAAGGATCGCCATTTAATATTGAAAATTTAGCAGAAAATAATTGCTGCAATACANTATTTAATGGTATTACAATTACTATTGATAACATCGAACAAAATAAAAATAAAATACGAATCATATCTTTAAGAAGTTTTGGAGAATCACTTTATCATTCAATCACAGATGCATGTTTAGAATTTGGTTATAAGGCTATTTAGGCAGNAGATATCAACTTTATTACGAAGAATATGCTACTTGTAAACAAATCTNTTATCAGTAGTAATCATTTTGGGAAANATGAANAAATTTATTGCTATAGGCGCATGTATTTTATTAACAGGATGCTTTCAGTCATCAGCATCANTANTTGGACCAGTTTANACACTGGGTTCATCAGGTAATATATATCAAGCAGGATTAAGTTACGGCGTAAATCAAACAATTCAAAAAACAACAGGCCAAACAAGTTTTCAGTANACTNAAAACTTAATAAATAAGAGCAAAAATATTCAGGTCAAAGCCCAAAGTAAGGTAANTGAATATAAAAAAAGCACTATGAAAATGGCAGAAAATATTAAGATCAACTCCGATGAGTTTTTTGCTTCAGTAAAATCAAATATTGAAAAAACAAGAGGAAATCTNCTCGATTAATTTTAGTTAGATAATTTAATTTAGCTTAAATAGATTTTGTAATATATCTATTTAAATTTTATGAAATTAATTGAAGGAAGTTTTGATAACCCNGAAGTAAATAATTTACTTGAAAAGCANTTTAAAGAATTAAGATCTGTTTCTCCAGANGGTAGTGCGCATGTATTAGATATNCNAGGTTTAAAAGTGAATAGTATTAAATTCTGGAGTCTTTGGGAAAATAATAATTTAGTTGGNTGTGGGGCNTTAAAATTTTTAGATATTGATCATGGAGAGTTTAAATCNATTAGAGTTATAGATNAGTACAGAAAAAAAGGCTATGGTGCAAAAATATTAGAACATTTAATTGATGAAGCAAAAAANCTAAAAATTAAAAAACTAAGCTTAGAAACTGGTTCTGGTNATTTTTTTCTTCCAGCAAGAGCTCTTTTTAAAAAAATGGGTTTTGTAGAATGTGATCCNTTTGCACATTATAAAAAAGATCCTAATTCATGTTATATGANTTTAAAAATATAATTATTTAAAAATATTATTTAAATTTTCAATTTGGCCAATTTTGAAAATAAGAGCTTCGTTTTTATTAAAACCNAAATTATTAGCATTATCTTTAAATCTTTTTGGTGGTTCCATTATTGGCTCCAAAGAAAGAACAAATGTTCCCCAATGAGTACCTAAAACTTTTTTACTCTTAAGATCTCTAGCAATCTCTAATGCTTCTTCTGGGGTAGTATGATAAATGGATTTTTCGAACATAGGTCTAAAATCGTATGCACCAATATTGATCATTGTAAGATCTATAGGTCCATATTTTTTTCCTAATTCTTTATAAATTTCACCATACCCCGTATCACATGCAAAAAATATCTTTTTACCCTTATATTCAATCAAAAAATTTCCCCAAAGTGTTTTGTTTGTATCTGTNAGACTTCTCTTTGACCAATGNACAGCTGGTAGAAGAGTAATTTTTAAATNATTTATAGTTACTTCATCAAACCAATCNAGCTCCTGAACATTTTTAAATCTATTTCTTGTAAAATATTTTCCNAATTTAAGTGTGGTTAAAACATTAGCATCNTTGTAAGGAAATTTTCTTATTGTTGATATATCTAAATGGTCGTAATGATTGTGAGTTAATAAAAACAGATCTATTTTTGGAATTTCATTTAACTTAAGAGCNGGGTCGACATATCTTTTTGGCCCAAAAATTAAAGGTCCAGCATTTTTAGAAAAAACAGGATCTGTAATTATAGTAGTATCACCTAACTTTATAATAAAAGTTGCATGTCCAATCCAAGCTATANAATCATTATTTTTATTTTTATTTAAACTTTCTAATACAAATTCTTTTTTNAAAACNTGGTCTTCAGGAACAGTCATATCGAGNTTTTTCTTTTCTTTATTAAATGTTNTNAATGACCAATTTACNTCNCCNGTTCTCACTGGTGATCCTTCGGGGTTTCTAAATTTACCTTCTGGCAAATGATGATAAGGTTTATTTTCCATTGCTATTCCTATAGATTTAATAACACAGAATAAGATTATAAAAATTATAAAAATAGTCCTCATTAAAAACTACTTAATAATTTTTGTTACATGACCCATTTTTCTCATAGGTTTAATATCTTTTTTTTTATAATCAAAAAAAAATTCATTATCTTTAGATTTTTTGTCTCTATATTTTAAAATTTCGTCACCAATTAAGTTAGTCATCTCAGCATTAAATAATTTTTTTGTAGTTAATTTTTCGAGGCTACATACAGCCCTTATATGATTTTCAAACTGACTAACGTTATGGGAATTAATTGTCAGATGTCCTGAATTATGAACCCGAGGTGCAATTTCATTGACATATAAATTATCTTTTTTATCAACAAAAAACTCAACACACATTGTTCCANTATAATCTAATTTTTCAGAAATATACGCTGCCCACTTCTCTGATGTATCTTTTATTTTTTTATCAATCATAGCAGGAACCTTTGAGGTTCTAAGTATTTGATCTTGATGAATATTTTCAATCGGTTCATATATTTCATAACTATCTTTTTTAAATCGAGTTATAATTACCGAAATTTCCTTTTTTAAATCTACAAATTTTTCTAAAATATACTCTTTACTAAAATCAATAACTAAATCATTTAGATCATTAATTGAATTTAATTTAAATTGACCTTTACCATCATAGCCTAATGTACATGTCTTAAGTAAACCTGGTATTAATGTTTTATTTTCTNTTATTTCAGATTTGTTCTTAATAAATTTGTAATCAGTTGTCTTTATATTAAGTTCGTTAATGAAGTTTTTTTCGAAAAATCTATTTTGAATTATTTTATTTATCTCTGGTTTTGGAAAAACTTTTTTTTTTGAATTTATTTCACTTAATGTTTCAAATGGAATATTTTCAAATTCATATGTGACAACATCAACTTTATTTATGAACGTTTCTATTATTTTGTCATCTTTGTAATCTCCAAAAATAAACTCATCACAATAGTTTTTTGCAGGTGCATCAATATCGTCACAAAAAATAGTTGTTTTAATTTTTAGTTTTTTCGCAGCTACTGCTAACAAACTTCCTAGTTGACCCCCACCTATAATTCCAAGATTTACTTTGGTCATTTTATCTAGGTTTTTTTTTAACTGACTTTGTTTGCTTGGATTTCCAAAGATTAAGACGTTTTTTTAGTTTACTGTCTGAAATTGAAATTATTGATGCTGATAAAAGTGCAGCATTAATTGCACCATCAACACCTATTGCAACTGTACCAACAGGAATACCTTTAGGCATCTGCACAATAGACAATAAGCTATCTAATCCTTTTAATTTCTTACTTTCTATTGGCACTCCTATAACTGGTAAGCTAGTTATAGAAGCTATCATCCCNGGCAAATGAGCTGAACCACCAGCCCCAGCTATAATCACTGAAAAGTTATTCTTTTCTGCTTTTTTTGCAAAATCAAACATTCTTTTCGGTGTTCTATGAGCTGAAACTATTTTAGTTTCGTGTTTAATTTTAAGTATTTTAAGTACATTAACTGCAAATTTCATTGTAGAGTAGTCAGATTGGCTACCCATAACAATTGCAACTTTATAGATTTTATTACTCATCTGTATGTTTTAATATCAAATAATTAAACACTATTATATATTTATAATATGAATTATAAAATTGATAATCTACAATATTGTAAATGGTCAAGAGAAGTATTTCAAATAAATAGAGAAGCTGAGCTTGATGCTGTTCACGTAACTGTTGTTTATCATGAAGATTATGACGAATTTTTAGATAATATTAAAGAGTGGGATACTCACTTTAAGGAAAATTCTGATTTAATCTTTCTAGGAAAAGATTTCAAAGATATTGAAAAGGCCAGAAAAGAAAAAAAAACTGCGATTTTTTTTGGATTTCAAAACTGCTCTCCAATTGAAGACGATATAGGATTGATAGAAAAGGTTCATGAAAAAGGGTGCAGATTCATGCAGCTTACTTATAACAATCAATCTCTATTAGCGACTGGATGTTATGAAAAAAATGATAGTGGTGTTACAAATTTTGGCAAAGAAGCAATCAAAGAGATGAATAGATTAGGGGTAGTTATAGACATGTCACATTCAGCTGAAAAAAGCACACTTGATGCAATAGAACTTAGCCAAAAACCAATCGCTATAACTCACGCAAATCCTAACTTTTGGTATAAAGCCTTAAGAAATAAATCAAATGATCTTTTAAAAGCTTTAGCTAATAGTAAAGGTATGCTTGGTTTATCTTTATATGCTCATCATTTAAAAGAAAGTACAAATTGCCGATTAGAAAGTTTTTGTGAGATGGCAGCAAGAACAGTAGAGATTATGGGAATAGATAATGTTGGAATTGGATCAGACCTATGTTTATTTCAACCAGATAGTGTTGTTGAATGGATGAGAAATGGCACTTGGACAAAAAGTAAAAATTATGGNGAAGGGTCAAAAAAAAGACCTGGTTTTCCAAAACAACCNGAATGGTTTGTTGATGCGAGAGGATTTAAAAATTTAGAAACAGGATTAAAAAATATTGGNTTTAATAATGAAGATGTTAATAAAATCTTAGGTAATAATTGGTATAACTTTTATAAAGGAATTAATTAATGCAAGTTAGTTTAAGAGAACCAAAAAAGATTATGAAGCTCGCAAAGCTTGGATGTTTTCATCAATCAAAATTATCATTTTTACGTTCATTTCTTAAAGAATTTAAAAATTGGAAATATAACAGAGATTTATTTGATTTAGATGAAAATGGTTATGGAAGAGCAGTTTATTCATTTAGTAAAAATAAAAGAATTTATTCTTTAATTTGTTTTGCTAATAAAATNGATGANACCGAAAGGTCAGATAGAGTAATTGCTACAAAGTGGGATGCAGCTTTTACGTTACACGATGGTATTCCAGCAAAAAAAGATTTAGATCGTCTNAGCAACAATGTCCCAAAACAAGAAGTTGGAAGAATGTCTTATAAAGAATTAACATTATCTAGAGCTAATAAATCAGTTCGGATTTTTAATCATGTTGTAGAATGTCTTTCAAATGGCAAACAACCTGATAAAGATAAAATTTCCGAAGTCGGATATTTATATAGAACCACAGCAGTTTATGGGTCNGGAAAATTTGGTTTAGCTGACCGTTTTAGAATTAAAAATAGAAATGAAATTTTTGGTCCATTTAGACTAGAAATGATGTTGGTATATCTTGTGAGACAATTCACTTTTGATCAAGTTAATCATATTGCGAAAAATAAAAATCCAAAAAAGGCTATTACTTTAGATGAAAACATATGTAGAAATTTAGGGATAGGAAATTCCACAGGACTCGGAATGGCTCCATTTATTGTAAATCATCCAACATTACTAAATAATTGGATTTTAGCTAGAGAAACAGTTTTAAAAAAAATAAGAGAAATTAAAAATGTTGATTTNAAAAATCAAAATATTTTTAAAACTTGTCTAAAAAAATCCCTAGGAAACATATCTTCATGGTCTACAGAAAGTGATTTTCAAAAGAAAAAGATTTTAAATCTCAATGAAGATTTAAATAAATTTTTAAAATTTTTAGATGAAAGCAATATTTTTGATAAAAATTACGCTTTTAATGAAATATATTTGTGGTGNGAAAAAAATCTAAAAGATGAATGTATAGAATATATTGTTTCAATGATGATGGAACCATTTGATGATATTGTNGAACCTCATATTTATAAAATGAGTTCAGATGAGGACAAATACTTTACAATACCAACAGATAGAACTGTGGAAGACTTAAGATCTATTTTAGAGCAAAAATATTCAGANATACTTAAAATTGATTTTTCAAAAACAAATAGTAATAAAAATTTTTGGTTTATTTCAAAGAATAAGGAAGAACCTAGACTAGCAGATAGATTTATTGATGAGGGTTCTGATCTAGAACAGCCTTTAGCCATAGCAAGAGATATTTGTTTACTTTATTCAAGAATATCAAATAAAAAAAATAGTTTAAATATTGGAAGATTTTTATTAGAAAATAATGATCTTAGACACGTAATTCGAAGAGCTTTTATAACAGAAAAATTTCCTTATGCGGAAATTCAAGATAATACCATTGGATCAGAATTGATGGCAATTGATATGTTAAGACTTAAATTATCTTTTTTTGGGGCAGTTAAATTTGATCCTCGATCNGANAAATGGNTAAGAATNTCNATGTTTCAGGGAGCGCCATTACCACAAGACCTAAAATCTTTTGATGATCATTGGATTTANAATTCTTTAAATTAATGANAAGCTTTAGTGAAATAGANACTGTTGTAAAAAGAGCAACNAANGGAGTTGGTTTTAACTGGGGAGTAGCAGAAGAAGTTGGTAAAAATATAAANTTNCTNGAAATGTTTGGTTTACCNGGATTAAAAAATTTAAATGATTATTTTAATTCATTAAAGTCTAAAAAATTCCAAAATTTAACTTTCATTTCAAATCATAATCAATCTAAGATACCATATTGTCCAATTATATCGGGTATAAGTTTTCTTGATCAGGTTAATGAGCTCAAAGAATTAATAAACATTAAAATAGAAAATATGTCCTATCCAATTTTATTTTTACCTTTTTTAAGTAGAGCATCTGAGGTTATAGGGAAAAAAATATCTTTTAAGTTTGATGAAAATATTTTTTTATTTAATTTTAATCAAAATATTTATTCGAATTATTTTAGCAATAAAATACTTAAAAATGCCAAACTAACAGAAATTAATTTTATTGAAAATAATAATACTTTTAGTCAAGAAGAATGGGATAATTTATATAAGCTATCCACAAATACTTTCGTCGAAGAAAGTGATGAACTTAAAAAAAGTGCTGCTGGAGCTGGACTTACTGATAATGACTAAAGAATACAATCAAAAAAAAAATTACACTGATGATGAAGATAAAATAGATAATATTTGTGAAGAATGTCAAAAAGTAGATGAGAGTGTAAGTCAAAATTTGATCTTAAGCGGATATAAGTTGTGTAAATCGTGTAGGATTTCTAAGACGTTATTTCCTATTTAGCTTATATTGCCTGCTGGCAAGCCATTCATCCTACTCATTACAAAGGAAATTGACAAAAAGGCTATAATTAAAAATGAAAGAAATACTACACCAAAAGATTTAAAATTTGATTTAAGGTTAAGTATTTGTCTTGTAGAAATAATTAAAGATGCAAATATCCAGAATTGCGTTAAGAAAATTATTGGGAATACGAGTTCAGGGACAACTGCAAAAAATCTGATTAACCCTGGCGAATGTGCATAACCCACACCTATTAAAATATTTTTAAATGAAACTTTTGTACCCTTGTCTGGAAATAATTTTACTCCTATCACGTAAATAAATATAGCCCATACAAACCATGCAAAAACTGCAGTAATTCCAGAAATTCCTATAGAGGTTTTTATAATTGTATTTGCCGCTATAGCCCCAGCAACGCCATCTAAAATCATTATTAATCCTGCGAAATAAATTGCAGCCTCATTGAAATATCTACTATCAGAATATAATGACTTATCTAATTTTATCGATTTGAAAATTATGTCTAAAAAAATTGCAAACATCCTTATTTTTTATCTCTATTTTTTTGTGCTTTATAAGATACCATTAATGGAAAAAGTATTAGAGCAATTGCTATAATTATGCAAATACCAATTAAAAAAATTTTGGTCATTGTTTAAGGGGGAAATTATATTTCCCCCTAAAATTATTTAACCTTTAACTACTTCTCTTGTATTTGCGTTAAAAGATTCTTTGAAAGGAATGTCAACTACCACTGCATCAACAGGCGTTCCTGGTTTTTCAGAGTATTTCTCCGGTAGATGAATTTTATACTTAGTTCCAACTTTTCCTTTTGGAAAACCATTAGAGTTCAAAGTTCCATCAAAGGGAACATATCCCATAGCAATATTCTGTTTTTTTTCAGGATGATACCAAGGAGAGGTTATGAAACCTACAGGATCTCCACCACCTTCTGGAGATACCAGCCAAAAATCAGGAGCATATTCTTCGATAGGTTTTCCTCCCAATTCAAATCCAACTAATTGGAGTTTGTATGGTTTCTTGCCATCTTTAAGTTCTGCTTTCATTTTTTCAAGTGCAGCCTTACCAACATAGTCAGCTTTTTTATTCCATTCTCCTTTTCCAGAAAGTGAAACTTGATATCCTAAATTACATTGAAAAGGATTGTGTTGATTATCCATATCCTGTCCCCATGAAAGAATTCCTGCTTGAATTCTTCTATGATGAGCAGGTGCAATAACCATTAAGTTATGTTTCTTTCCTGCTTCAAGAACTGCATTCCACATATCCTCTGCATATAAAGTTGAGTTTCTTAAATAAATTTCGTAGCCCGCTTCACCAGAAAAACCTGATTGAGAAATTATAACATCTCTTCCACCAACCTTTCCAGCTCCAAGACCATAGAAAGGCATGTTATCAAAATCTACTTCATTTCCACATAAGTCTTTCATTAGTGCTTTTGCTTTTGGACCTTGAATTTGTACTGGACTTACATCAATTTCATCTATTGTAACATTAAATCTTCCATCTGCATTTACACCTTGAAGGTAAAGACCAATATCACTGTCGGATAAACTAAACCAAAATTCATCTTTTGAAATTCTTAAAAGAATTGGGTCGTTTAAAACTCCTCCATAAGCATTACACAAAATAACGTATCGTGCTCTCATCGGAGAAATTTTTGTAGCATCTCTAGTAATCACATAGTCCACAAATTTTTCTGCATCTGGACCTTTTACTTGGATTTGTCTTTCTACAGCTACGTTCCACATAGTAACATGATTTACAATTGCATCATACTCGACCATAGCTCCACCATCCTCTGGTTTTACATATCCTCTAGGATGATAAATTCTATTATACACTGTTGCTCTCCAACATCCGGCTTTCATAGATAAATGCCAGTAAGGTGATTTTCTAACTCTTGTAGAGATTAGTAATTCAACTTTTGTTGGTCCACTTTGTCTTAAATTATAAGGCACATTTCTGTCAGACTGATCTACTGCTGTATTGTGTCTTACTTTATCATAATCAAACTCTTTAGACATATTTGTTCTCCATCAACCACTTGTTAGTTTCCTTCAAGCCGCCGAATGTATAAATGTGAAAATAATCAGTATGTGAATTAAGTTTCCCAATTAAATCATTAGGGTCTTTAGGTTTTAATAAATCTAACGCCTTACTGAAATTAGATTTAAGAAAATTTAAGGAATTTTTTGCTCCAACAATATTAGCAAATTTAATTAAGCTTGATACTTTGA
>NZKC01000006.1 GCA_002692475.1 Candidatus Pelagibacter sp. | reverse complement strand
AAGTTTTCCATATCTGTAACATCTGCCTCGTCATGATTTGTAACATGTGGAATTGTATTCCATGCGTGTGAAAGATGTGTTGCAGCTAATTTTTTAATTCTTGGTATTTCTTTAGTCTCTACTTCACCAAAATCTGAATGAAGGTATTCTGATTTGAGTTGATTTTTGCTGTCGTAATTTTTTTCTAAACTAATTCCTTTTACAAATTTTTTAATATCCTCCTCTATGACTCTCCCATCTCTTTTGGTTCCTGATACTAAATTAATATCAATACCTAGTTCCCTTGCAAATTTTCTAGTTTTTGGACTTGCTGGTACTCTTTTTTTTTCATTCATATTTATAATTTGCTTGGGAATACTCTTTTAGAATCTATTTTATATTTTTTTATTGCATCTTTTGCTGCTTTTGAAGAAATTAGTTGCTCATTTGATAATACACTTAGGGCATATGTAACTATATGTTCTTTATCAACCTCAAAAAACTTTCTTAAATTTTTTCTTGTATCACTTCTTCCAAAACCATCGGTACCTAAAGAATAAAAACTATTTTTAACAAACGGTCTAATTTGCTCCGAATGACTTCGCATATAATCTGATGCTGCTAATACAGGAATATTTGATCGACCTAAACATTCTTCTACATAAGAAATTTTATTTTTTTCATCAGGATTTAATAGATTATACCTTTCAGTTTCCATTCCATTTCTTGCAAGTTCATTAAAACTAGTAACACTCCAAATTTCACTATCTATTCCATACTCATTTTGAAGTATTTCTGCACCACTTATTATTTCCCGTAAAATTGCACCTGATCCAATTAGTTGAATTTTAGTTTTTTTATTTTTGTTNAAATCCTTAAACTTGTACATGCCTTTAAGAATACCATCTTCACAACCTTTGTCTTTTGGCATGGCTGGATGAGGATAGTTTTCATTCATAGTTGTAATGTAATAAAAAATATTTTCTTTTTTTTCATGCATTCGTTTAAGTCCTTCCCTAAATATTACTGCTAGCTCATAAGCAAATGTAGGATCATAAGATATACAGTTAGGTATNGTGGATGCAATAATATGACTATGTCCATCCTGATGTTGCAANCCTTCTCCCGCTAAAGTAGTCCTTCCAGATGTTGCTCCAATTAAAAANCCNCTTGCTTGACTATCNCCCGCAGCCCANGCAAAGTCTCCNACTCTCTGAAATCCAAACATTGAGTAGAATAAATAAATAGGTATCATTTCAATATCGTGGTTAGTGTAAGATGTGCCTGCGGCTATCCATGAAGACATGGAACCGGCTTCGTTAATTCCTTCTTCTAAAACTTGACCTTTTTTATCTTCTCTATAAGAACTTAGTTGCTCAGCATCTTCTGGTTCATACTTTTGTCCTTCATGAGCATAAATTCCGATTTTTTGAAAAAAACCTTCCATTCCAAATGTTCTAGCTTCGTCTGGTATTATTGGTACAAGCCTTGGGGCAACATTTTTATCTCTTAGAAGATTGGTTAGTAATCTTACCAGTGCCATTGTTGTAGACATTTCTTTTTTACCGGTTGACTCTTTAAGAAAATCAAAAATATCTTTTTGAGGTGCTTTTATTTGTTTTGCATAAGTTGTTCTTTCTGGAATAAATCCACCTAACTTTATCCTTTGATCTTTTAAATACTTTATTTCTTCAGAATTTTCANTTGGTCTAAAATATTGNACNTCTTGAACCTGTTTATCAGTTAAAGGAACATCAAATCGATCTCTATAATACATAAGATCATCAACACCCATCTTTTTTTGTTGATGAGTTGTGTTTACACTTTCTCCAGTTTTTCCCATACCATATCCTTTAATNGTTTTTGCAATAATTACTGTTGGTTTTCCCTTATTTTTAGATGCTAGGTCATATGCAGCGTAAACTTTATGAGGATCATGTCCTCCTCTATTAAGTCTCCAGATGTCTTTATCTGACAATGAAGATACTAATTCTTTTGTCTCTGGATATTTTCCAAAAAAATTTTCCCTTACATATAGACCATTCCTTGCTTTAAAAGCCTGGTATTCACCATCAACAGTTTCATTCATGATCTTAACTAAATGACCAGTCTTATCTTTTGCTAAAAGCTGATCCCAATATGATCCCCATATTACTTTAATTACATCCCAACCAGCTCCTCTAAAAATTCCTTCTAGTTCCTGAATAATTTTTCCGTTACCCCTTACAGGACCATCCAATCTTTGAAGATTACAATTCACTACAAAAATTAGGTTGTCCAAATTTTCTCTAGCTGCTAATCCTATGGCACCCATAGACTCTGGTTCGTCCATCTCACCATCACCAAGAAAAGCCCAAACTTTTCTACCTTCGTCTTTTATTAGTCCTCGGTTAATCAAATATTTCATAAATCGAGCTTGGTAAATTGCAAGCATAGGGCCTAAACCCATTGAGACAGTTGGAAACTGCCAAAAGTTTGGCATTAACCATGGATGTGGATATGAAGACAATCCACCTGGATTTACCTCTTGTCTAAAATTATCTAATTGTTTTTCATTTAATCTTCCCTCTAAGAATGCTCTTGCATACATTCCTGGTGCACTATGACCTTGAAAATAAATTAAATCTCCACCAAACTTATTATTCTTCGCTCTCCAAAAATGGTTCATTCCAACATCGTATAAAGTTGCAGCCGAGGCAAACGTTCCAATATGTCCACCAAGCTCGGGAAATTTTTTATTCGCTCTCACTACCATTGCTGCAGCATTCCATCTGATTAATGATCTTATCCTTCGCTCAATATTTTGATCACCCGGAGATTTAGTTTCTTTTTCNGGAGATATAGTATTTATATATGGTGTATTTCTTGAAAGAACTAAATCTGAACCCTGTCTGTAAGAGTGTTCAATTAATTGCTTAATTAAAAATTGAGCTCTTGAACTACCATCAGTTTCCAAAACAGATGATAAAGAGTCTATCCATTCTTTTGTTTCTATTGGATCAATATCACCATCTTTTATATTTTTTGAAATTTTATCTTCAACAATTTTTATTTTTTCTTTTTCAACTACTATCTCATTGTCTTTTTTTACTTCTTTTAAGGTTTCAGGAATTTCTTTTTGAATGGTTTTTTCAGCTTCTTCAATCAAATTTTTAGTACTTTTTGGTATAGTAATGTCAGACTTTTTAATTTCGTTGGGTGATGATTTGCCATTACCTTCAACCTCAAGAATTAAATCTCCCTTTGAAACTTTATCTCCAACTTTTACGTTGATATTAGATATTTTACCTTCAACAGTGGATGGAACCTCAACACTAGACTTATCACTTTCTAACGTTACTACAGGATCATTTTTTTTTATACTTTCTCCAGCCTTTACAATAACTTCAATTATTTCCACCTGTTCAAAATCGCCAATATCTGGAACTTTTAACTGAATAGACATGTTTAATTTTACCACATTTTAATCTTTTTTTGGACAACGTTAAACTGGATAAAGTGCTCATGTTTAAGTTATTAATTAAAAAATTAAAAAAAATTAAAGCCGAAGAGACCATAGATGCAAGATATTGGATACAAATGGCAATATTGAAGAAAAACTATATTTCTACAAAAAACTAGTCTCTTTCCAAGCACATAGCAATACCCATACCACCGCCAATACACAAAGTTGCCAATCCTTTTTTTGAATTTCTTCTTTTCATTTCATGTAGCAAAGTAACTACAATTCTACAGCCAGATGCACCAATAGGATGTCCTAGTGCAATAGCTCCACCATTTACATTAACAATTTCTTCTGGAATTTTTAGTTCTTTAATAACTGCTAAACTTTGAGCTGCAAATGCTTCATTCGACTCAACTAAATCTAAATCATTTATACTCCAATTAGCTAATTTAAGCGCTTTATTAGAAGAAGGAATTGGTCCAGATCCCATAAGTGCTGGATCTACTCCGCATGATGCCCAAGACACAATTTTCCCAAGTGGCTCTAAATTTCTTTTTTCAGACTCTTCTCTATTCATAATCAAGACTCCTGCTGCTCCATCGTTTATCCCTGATGAGTTACCTGGTGTCACTGTTCCATTTTCTTTAAATGCTGGTTTAAGTTTAGATATATCTTGTAAACTAATGTTTAGTCTTGGATGTTCATCTTGATAAGATTTATATTTTTCATCTTTAATGATTTCATCTTTGAATTTCTCTTGTTTAATAGAATCTTGTGCTTTTTTTTGAGAGCTTAAAGAAAAATTATCTTGATCCTCTCTGGAAATATTCCATTTTTCTGCAACATTTTCTGCTGTCACCCCCATGTGATAATTATTAAAAGCATCTATTAAACCATCTTTAATCATCAATTCCTTATTTGAACATGACATACTCTCTTGACCACCAGCAACTATAATCTTTGATTCTTTTAGTAATATTGATTGATAGGCTGATACTATTGCACGTAAACCAGATCCACAAACTTGATTGACTATATATGAAACTTTTTCATTAGGGATATTTGCACCAATTGCTGCTTGACGAGCAGGGTTTTGTCCTACATCGCTTGTCAGAACTTGACCTAATATAACTTGATCAATTTGATTATGGTCAATAGCTGTTTGCTTTAATAAATCTTTAATTACTAATTTTCCTAAATCATGAGCTTGAACTTTGTTCCACATTCCATTGTATTTTCCAATTCCAGTCCTTGTAGCACATGTAATAACTACATCTTGAGAAGTTTTTGACATAAAGAACAATTAATCCTAATTTAAAAATTACAATAATAAAATATAAATATATACTAAAAAATTTAAATTTGCGCCTGTAGCTCAACTGGATAGAGCGCTTGGCTACGGACCAGGAGGTTCTGGGTTCGACTCCTAGCAGGCGCACCAAATATAAGGGAGATTATGAAAATATCATTACAAAAATCTGTAATTTTTTTCTTTTTGGTTGTGTTTGTTATACTAATAATATTAACAATAACNTTATAAATTATGACAAATAAATTTGAGCAGATCAGTTCTAACTCTGGATTTATGAACCACAATGGAGGGCTTTTGTTCAGAACTATTTCAGAGAACGAATATGAATTCAAAACAAATATAAATGAGAAACATCTCAATAGAGTGAAGATAACCCATGGAGGTTATATTGCTTCTATTATAGACGCTGGCTCTGGCACAGCCGCTAGTAGATGTGCAGGAAATATTCCATGTGTGACAATTTCTTTAGATATAAAATATATTGCTCCATCAAAAGAAGGTGATGAAATTACAGGTTTAACGAAAATTTTAAAAAAAACTAAAACAATGGTTTTTCTTACATGCCACTTAACTTGCAATGGAAAAATTATTGCAAATGCATCAGGAGTTTGGAAAATTTATAAAAATTAATAAAATGAGAACTTTTAAACTAATGATTCGGACTAGTTTTAGTCTATTTTTGTTCTCTAGGCATAACAATATGTGGTGCTCAATTTTTTAAAGACACAAATAGTAGAAATGAAAAAAAATAAAATTGTTGCAGTATTAGGTCCTACAAATACTGGTAAAACGTATCTTGCTATTGAGACTATGCTCTCATTCGACTCTGGGATGATTGGTTTTCCATTAAGACTGCTCGCTCGAGAAGTATATGACAAGATAATTAAAAAAATTGATCCAAGTAAAGTTGCATTAATTACAGGTGANGAAAAAATCATACCAATTAATGCGAAATATTATCTTTGTACAGTTGAGTCTATGCCGATTGATAAAAATTTAGAATTTGTTGGTATTGATGAGGTACAAATGTGCACAGACCATGAAAGAGGTCATATTTTTACTGAAAGATTACTTAATTTAAGAGGAGAGAAAACAACTATGTTCATGGGATCTTATTCCATGAAAAGTATTATAAAAAAGTTAGATGAAGATATAGAGTTTATAGATAGAAAAAGACTCTCCAAACTTACATTTTCAGGTCATAAAAAAATTTCNAGAATTGAAAGAAAGAGTGCAATAATTGCTTTTTCTGCAGAGGAGGTTTACGCGATTGCAGAGCTAATTAGAAGGCAAAAAGGTGGAGCTGCAATTGTAATGGGCTCATTAAGTCCTAAAACAAGAAATTCACAAGTTGAACTTTACCAATCAGGAGATGTAGATTTTTTAGTTGCTACAGATGCAATTGGAATGGGAATTAATATGGATCTAGATAACGTTTATTTTTCAAATC
Source organism: Candidatus Pelagibacter sp. (assembly GCA_002692475.1). The sequence goes on along the minus strand of NZKC01000006.1, from coordinate 9,344 downwards.
TTAAAAAATTTGATGGTAGAAAAATGAGAAGACTAAACGTTGCAGAAATAGGTCANATTGCTGGAAGAGCAGGGCGTTATTTAAACGATGGTTCATTTGGTATTACAGGTGACTGTGGGGAAATAAGTGCAGAAGAAGTTGATCTATTAGAGAACCATAAATTTAATGAAATTCACACTTTGTATTGGCGTAACGCTAACTTAAATTTTGATAATGGTAACTCATTGATTAAATCACTAGACGAAAAACCTAATAAAAGTTGGCTTAAAAGGATTTACGAATGTGAAGATGAGAAAGCACTCAAAACAATACTAAAAGATACTCAAGGCCTAAGTATTTTTAATGATAAAAACGAGTTAAAACTACTTTGGGAATGTTGTCAAATACCAGATTTTTCTAAGAAAACTTATGGAAATCATTTGGAAATTGTNGGCAAAGTATTTAATTTTTTAAGAGAAAAACCNGGAAAAATTTCTAATGTTTTTATGAAAGAACAATTATCTCATTTAGATAAACTTGAAGGAAATATCGATTCAATATCCAATAGAATAGCCAATGTGAGAACCTGGTCTTATATTTCAAATAAAATAAATTGGGTTGATAATCAAGATTATTGGATTGAAAGAACCAAAAGTTTAGAGGATAGATTATCTGACAGACTTCATGAAGAATTAACAAAAAGTTTTATAGACAAAAGAGCTAGCGTTTTAGCGAAAGGATTAAAACAAGATATATTATTTGATACCAAGATATTAAGTGATGAAAAAGTAATGATTAATAACCAGTATATAGGAAAATTAAAGGGATTAAAACTTGAGTTAGATTATAAAATTGGTGCATTAGATACTGATATTAAGTCACTTAAAAAAGCTGCAAGACAAAATGTCAGTCCTGAAATCTTAAAAAGAATTGAGCAAATCAAAAAAACTGGACTATTAGTTTTAAATAATGATTACAAAATATATTGGAATGAGTCTCCGATAGCACAAATATTTTCAGGAAAGGATTATTTAAATCCTGAAGTGAGTTTAATAATTGATGATATGATTGAAAGCGATGATCAAAATAGGTTACTTGAGTATTTAAATTCTTGGCTAAGTAAAAAAATCAATGAAGAGCTCAAGAACTTATTAGATTTAAAAAATATAAAAGAAACAAATACTTCAGTTAGAGCATTGGCCTATCAAATTTATGAAAACAATGGGGTCGTAAAAAGAGAAGATGTAAAAAGCTTTATTAAATTCTTAAAACAAGATGAAAGAAAAATTTTAAGAAAACTTGGTGTTAAATTTGGAAGATATCATATTTTTTTACCAAAACTATTTAAACCAAATGTTGTTACTTTAAGAATTTTATTATGGAAAAATTTTCTTCAAAAAAATCTGGANCTAAGCCCTCCTAAATTTGGATTAAATTTTTTTGAAAGTGAGGGGGATATTGACAGAAACTTTATGTTAATATGTGGTTTTGAAAAATTTGATAAATATTATGTAAGAATAGATATTCTTGAGAGACTTTTTCTTAAAATCATAGATGGAGATAAAGAAATTAAACTGGTTCCTGAAATGCTTAATCTTCTGGGATGTAATAAGGAAAAGTTTATAAAATTGATAAGTAAAATGAATTATAAAACTTTTGAAAAGAATGAGGACACTTTTTTCAGATATTTGCCTAAAAAAGTCAAAAATGTATCTATACCTNCAAAAAAAAATAGAGATAATCCCTTTGATATTCTAAAACAAATAAATTTTAAATAATGTTTGATATTTTTAAAGATAAAAAAGAAAAAAAACTCAATGATGATGATAAATATATTAAATCTGCTGCATTATTAATACATGCTGCAAAAATTGACGAAAATTACACAGAGAAAGAAAAATCAATAATAAAAAAAACTCTAATAGAACTTGGAGTAAAAGAAGATAGATTAAATGAGCTTTACAATGAAGCTGAANATATTGAAAAAAACTCAAATCAAATACTGGANTTTACAAGAGAAATAAAAAATTCNAATGATGAGTTCAAAGTTAAAATAACAGAAACATTATGGAGTATTATTTATTCTGATGGGTCTTCCGACATGTATGAAGATAATTTTATGAGAAGATTAACAGGATTACTTTATCTTGATAAAAAAATAGTTGGTGACATAAAAGAAAGAATTANAAACAAAAAATAATGACATATTTAGTTAANGATAAATGTATAAAGTGCAAACTTATGGACTGTGTNGATGTGTGTCCCGTTGATTGTTTCTACGAAGGAAAAAATATGCTTGTAATTAAGCCTGATGAGTGTATAGATTGTGGCGTTTGCGAACCAGAGTGTCCNGTTGATGCTATTNTTCCTGATACGGTAGAAGGAAGTGAAAAGTGGATGGAANTAAATACCAANTACTCGGAAATCTGGCCAAACATAAGTGAAAAAAAAGAGCCACCAGAGGATCATAAAAAGTACGAAAATGAAGAAAATAAATTTGAAAAGTATTTTAAAGAAAACCTTTAATAAAAAAGTCTCAAAAAAANCNCCAAAAAAAGTTAAAAAAATAAANAAGGTAGAACCAAAAAAAATTAAAAAAATTGTCAAAATCAANGTTCAAAAGAAAAATAAAACAAAACAAAAAGAANCAGAAAAAAACGTAAGTTTAAGAATATCAAAACAAAATGAGCTTAAACCTGAAATTAAAAAAATAAAAAAACAAGAAACTGAAAAAAAAGAATTTAAACCAAAAGATTATGTTGTTTATCCAAAACATGGTGTAGGCCAAATATTATCAATAAATGCAAAAACTATAGGTGGTATTGATGTTCAATGTTACGACATTAAATTTGAAAAAGATAAGGCTGTAGGTCTTCTTCCAATAAATAAACAATCTTTCTTAAGACCACTTGCAACGATTAATCAAGTAAATAAATGTATTTCTATTTTAAAAAGTAAACCAAAAATTAAACGATCGATGTGGAGCAGAAGAGCTCAAGAGTATGAACAAAAAATTACGTCAGGTAAAATTTATGAATTAGCAGAGGTTGTGAGAGACCTTAATAAAGGTGACGATATAATGGTAGACCAATCATACAGCGAACGCCAACTTTTTGAAAAAGCCTATGAAAGAATAGCCTCAGAATTTCAAATTATATTGAATACTTCTNCAGANGAAACACATAAAAANTTAAATAAAGCTTTAAAAAGAAANCTTGAGAGTCAAACACCAAAGACTGAAGTTAAACAAATTCCTGAATCTGAAAGTAGTGAGAGTGGCGAAGTTCCTGCAGTTGAGGAAGAAACAGAATAAAAAAAAACGCTTCTCACACAAAAGTTATGAGAAGCGTTTTATATAAGAAAACTATCTTCTTCTTCTTTTTTTAGCTTTCTTTTTAGCTTTTTTCTTAGCTTTTTTTCTTCGTTTAGCCATCTTTAGCTCCCTTTTTTTGTTTTACGAACCAAATGATTCGCTGTTACTCTTATTTTTATTTTTTTTATCAACATATGTCAAACATATAATGAAATACAAAATTGTAATTAAATTATTAAAAATATTTATTTATAATTTTTTTTATTAACGTTAAATAAATAAGAGTTTATGCGATTAATAAACGACTTTTAAATTATAATTTAATATAAATTTTCAAATTCTTTTTTATACATTTGAATTATTTTATACCGTTTTAATTTTAAAGTTGGCGTTAACATTCCATTTTCAATTGAAAATTTTTCTTTAATTACAAAATATTTTTTTATTTTTTCTATTTTTGTTAAGTTTTTATTTATTTTTTCTAATTCTTCGTTAAATTTTTCATCAAAGTTAAATTTTTTATCCTCTGGTAGAACTATTAATGCAACCAAAAATGGTTTATTGTCTCCATAAACAATAGCTTGTTCTACAAATTCTGAATTTGTAAGTTCACTTTCAACTTTAGATGGAGAAATATTATCTCCACCAGGTGTTATAATAATATCTTTCTTTCTATCTGTTATTACTAAATAGTTATTTTCAAATTTTCCAATATCCCCTGTATGTAACCACCCATCTATTAAAATTTTTTTGGTTTCACTCTCATTGTTCCANTAGCCTAACATCACATTTTCACCTTTCACTAAAATTTCACCATCATCAGCAATTTTCACNTGGTTTTCATTAAATGGGGGTCCTACTGTTTCAATTCTTATATCATTTATTGGATTACAACTAACAACAGGGGAGGTTTCAGTTAATCCATAACCTTGTAATGTAGGTAAGCCTATCGAGTTAAGGAATAATCCAACTTCTACATTCAAGGCACCTCCGCCTGAAACAAAGGTTTTTAAGGAGCCACCAAATTGTTTTTTAATTTTTTTTCTTATTAAAATATCTAGGAAATTATTCAAAATTTTTTCAAAAATTCCAAGTTTAGTTTTTCTCATTTTTTTACTACCCAAATCTACTGTCTTAGTTATTAAGAATTTTTTTAATCCTTTTGTTTTATTGAAATTAGCATTTATTTTTTGAAATAGATTTTGATAAAATCTTGGAACGGCTGTCATTATATGTGGTTTACAATCGTTCATATTTTTTATTAATTTATCAATTCCCTCTGCATAAAAAATTTGAGCACCGACAGAAACTTGAACAAATTGAACTGTATGCTCGTAGGAATGAGATAGAGGTAACCAGGTAAGAAAACGAGTATTTAAAGAAATTAAAGGTGAAAGTAAATTTAATGCTCCTTCACAATTGCTAAGTATTCCACCATGACTTAGTATAACTCCTTTTGGATTACCTTGGGTGCCTGAGGTATATATAATACATGCAGGATCTTTTCTTGATATTTTACAAGTCGGTATAGTTTCATAATTTAGGTCAGAACGTTCTAATATAGAATTTAGATGTATTAAATTTTCATTTGTAACTTCAACTAACTTATCAAAATAATAAACTTTCTTAATAAAATCCTTTTTGCTTATTATATTTTTTATTTTTAAATATTGTTCAGTGTTTGAAAATATAATTATTGATGGCTTACAATCATCAATAATATATTCATAATCCTTTTCTATATATGTTGTGTAAGCAGGAACTGTAATTCCATTTGAAAGCATTATTGATAAGTCTGCTATAAACCACTCAGGCCTATTTTCAGAAATTAAGAGGCATCTATCTCCTTTTTTAATATATTTAGAAATTTCTGAGGAAAGATTTATTATAGATTTAATTGTTTTATTCCATGAATAAGGTTTATTTATATCTTTTAAATTCGTTAATAAAATATCTTCCTTTTTTTGAGAACGATATTTCTCAAAAAATAACTCAACTAGATTGTTAATTTTTTTTAAGTTCATTATGTTTGGTGGGCGAAGAGAGAATCGAACTCTCACTTCTTGCGAAACACGATTTTGAGTCGTGCGCGTCTACCAGTTCCGCCATTCGCCCTTTACTTTGCATAAGTTATTATATTAAAAATCAATAGTATAAAAACTTAAATTGTAATAAAACCAAAAAATGTACAAAAAACTCTATTTAAAATCTTTAGAACTTGCCTCACATAAAAAATCTGAATTCTATTTAGCTGTAGTATCTTTTATTGAGAGCTCTTTTTTTCCGATACCTCCTGATGTGATGATTGTTCCTATGGTAATGGCTAAAAAAGAAAAATTTATTAGAATTTTTTTAAATGCAACAATTTTTTCTGTTTTGGGAGGAATACTAGGTTATTTTATAGGGTTTATTTTTTCAGACTTAGCAATGACTGTTGTTGATTTTTATAATTATGAAGGCAAAGTTAATGATTTAAAGTCAAAACTAACTGAGGGTAGTGGTATATATATCTGGCTCTTTACACTTTTCTTAGCTGGTTTCACTCCTTTGCCATTTAAGGTGTTTACAATAACAAGTGGATTAATTGGATTTAATATTTTAATTTTTATTTTGATTTGTTTAATTTCNAGAGGATTAAGGTTTTACTTGGTTTCTTTTTTAACATTTAAATTTGGTGGACCATTTGTTGAATTTATAGAAAAAAAAGGAGCTTTATGGTCTACAGTTGTTGGGCTTCTATTAATACCTTTTTTTTTGTTAATTTATTTTATCATTAAATAAGATGNATTTTGTGAATAAAAAAAACATATTAAGTTATATTTTATATTTTAGTATTTTTGCTTTACTATTTGCTTTTTATGTAGAGTTTGTTTTGGGTCACCAACCTTGCAATTTATGTTTATTAGAAAGAATCCCTTATATTTTATCAATAGTAATTATAATTATCTCATTGATTTTTACAAAGCTGGAAAAAATCACCTTTATTATTCTGGGAATTATTTTTTTTCTGGCTACATTGTTATCAATATATCATGTTGGTATTGAACGAGGCTTGTTTGATGAATCTTCAATATGCGAAATTAGTTCAGGCCTAAATATATTAGATAAAGAGCTATTATTAAAAGAATTAGAAAAAAACACTATAAGTTGTAAAAATGTTACATTTACAATATTAAGCCTTTCTCTTGCTACAATAAATACATTTGTATCATTGATAATATCTCTTATAACATTTTGGATATTTTATAATTATGAAAAAAAGTAGCAAAAAAAAAATTGAGGAATTTATAAGAGTTGATCATGCTGGCGAAAGAGGAGCTATAAAAATTTACGAAGGTCAACTATTGGCTCTGAATACAGTAGTTAAAGATGATGCGATGAAAAAAACGATCGAAGAAATGAGAGAGCACGAAAGAGAACATGCAGATTATTTTGAGAAAGAGATTAAAAAGAGAGGTATACGACCTACAAAATTTTTACCTCTATGGGACTTACTTGGAGTCGGTCTTGGTTTTGGTTCAACTATTTTGGGTAAAAAAGCTGCAATGTTGTGCACTGCCTCAGTTGAAGAAGTAATTGATGAACATTATCAAAATCAAATTGACCAGATAGAGAGTGACGAAAAAGAATTAAAAAAGAAAATTATTAAGTTTAGAGAAGATGAACTTCATCACAAAGATATTGCATACGAGCAAGGAGCAACTAAAGAGGGAATTTACTCTTTATTTGATAAAATAATAAAAACTGGTTCAAGAATTGCAATTAATATTTCTGAGAAAATTTAATTAAGGTTCTAGCTCGACATCCCAATATAAATAATCAATCCAAGTTTTATGGAGAAAGTTAGGTGGAAAGTTTCTCCCATTTTTATGTAGATCTTCGGTGGTAGGTTGGTAAGGCTTTTGATTAAGAATCATACCTGATTTATGCAAAAGTCTTCCACCCTTCTTTACATTGCAGCCTGAACAGGCTGTAACAACATTATCCCAATCAGTTTTTCCACCCTTTGACCTAGGTAACAAATGGTCAAATGTTAATTCTTTTTTACTACCACAGTATTGACAGCTAAATTTATCTCTTAAAAAAACGTTAAATCTTGTAAAATTAGGATTTGATAATGGTCTAATATAACTTTTTAAAGCAATAACACTTGGTAATTTCATACTGAATGATGGGCTATGAACGATACGATCATAATAATTTACAATTGAGACTCTATCTAAAAAAACAGATTTAATTGAATCTTGCCAACTCCATAATGACAAAGGGTAATAACTTAATGGTCTATAATCTGCATTTAAAACTAAAGCAGGACAGTTATCAAGTGATGTACTTTGGTTAATTATTGTCATTTTAAAAGATTAACTTAAAAAAAATTAATAATCAACATTTTCAAAAAAATAAGCTAAAATTTTATTATAAAGATAAATTTTTTTTTATATAATTTAAAGCTAAGCTTGAAGCTTCTACAGGAATATGGTGACCACAATTTTTTATAATTTGCGTATTGACATCTATATTATTTCTGATCAAAAAATCTTTAGCTTCTAAAANATTTGAAACTGGGACTACTTCATCTGCGTCACCATGAACCAATAATATATTTGGATTATTTTTTTTTCTTTGTTCTAAATCATTCTTATCAATAATCTTACCTGAAAAACCAACTATGCAATTAAATTTCTCCTCAGAAACTAAACCTAAATTTATTGCCATCATACATCCTTGACTAAAACCACTTAAAACTATTTTAGAGCTTGGAATATTGTATTCTTTTATTACTTCTTGAATAAATTTTTGAAGAATGTTTTCCGCTTTTTTGGCCTCACTTAGAATATAATTTTCATCATCTTTGCTTAGATCAAACCACTGATAACCAATTGGATTGATAGTACATTTTTGATGTCCATTAGGGCATAGAAATATGGTATTTTTTAAAAACCTTTTCCAATTNAAGCTTAACATACTAATGTCTGATCCATCNCCGCCATAACCGTGAAGCAAAATGACNACGTTTTCAATTTTGTCAGTATTGTCAGGCTTAATAATTTTTGTATCTAGACAAAATGTCATAATTTTATTTATTATATTTGTTTATTAAAAAAATATATATATATCAAACGATGGTTTCAGAATTATTAGTAAAAATTTTTGCTATAGCNCTTTTAATGGCGGTTGCGGTTGTGTTGATACTTGGAATTGGTACTTTGTTNAAAGGTGGTTCAACAAGTAAGAAATACTCCAATAAACTAATGCAACTTAGAGTACTTTTACAATTTATAGCTATNATTGTTCTTGTTGGACTTGCTTATTTTTTTAAAGATTAATTAAATTNAGAAAGCCATTTAATAAAGTTTTCATCACCAAAATCTATNGATCCAATNATTCTTGCAAATTCNTCACCTTCTTTATTTATAATCACTGNAGTGGGNAGACCTCTTAAAGTAAAAGTTTTTGCAAGCTTAATTGAATTATCAAAATACAACTCTAAATTTTTNATTTTAAGATCATCAAAAAAAATTTTNGANTTTTGNATNTCTTCCTGACCAACATTAATTGGTAATATTTTTAAGTTTTCAAAAGCTTTTAAATTTTTTAAATTATCTAAAGATGGCATTTCTTCTTTACAAGGTGCACACCAAGTAGCCCAAAAATTTATAATTACCAGTTGACCAGTAAATTCATTAAGATGAATTAATTTATTATCTACATCTAAAAAGGTTATATTTTTTAGTTTCTTATTTTGCTTATGGATAACCAAATTTTTAATATTTGGTTCATCCGAAAACGAAATAACTGTTGATATTAAATAAATAACTACTAAAAAAAATTTATAGCTTAATAATTTCATTCTAAAATGTATAGTTACATATCATGAGTAAAAATAAAAACAATAAACCAGTTTGGAGCTCTAGAATAAGTAAAGATACTTCTTATATTTTTCAACAAGTCGGTAGTTCATTAAGAGTAGATAGAAGACTTTTTAAAGAAGATTTAAGGGGTTCAATTGCTCATGTTGAAATGCTTTATAAACAAAAAATTATATCATTAT
>NZKC01000005.1 GCA_002692475.1 Candidatus Pelagibacter sp. | reverse complement strand
TTCCCTCTGGTTGTAAAGTAGTAAATCCACCTTCTGTACCTGGAGCCATTTCATTTCTGATTTTTATGTTACCAAATGTACCTCTCATCATTACTTCATGATTTCCTCTTCTAGATCCATAAGAATTATAATCTTTTGGAAGTACTTGATGTTTCATAAAATATTCGCCGGTAGGACTTTCTTTTTGAATTGAACCAGCTGGAGATATGTGGTCTGTTGTAACCATATCACCTAAAATTAATAATGGTCTTGCATCTTTAATTTCTTTAAAACCTTCTGGCTCATCAGGCAATTCATCAAAAAAAGGTGGTCTTTTTACATANGTAGANCTTTCATCCCAATTATAGATACTAGTCTTATCAGTTTTTATTTTTTGCCATTGAGATGGNCCTTCAGAAACATTTGANTATCTTTTTATAAACATTTCAGCATTAAGGGCGCTAGCTAAAGTATCATCAATTTCTTTGTTTGATGGCCATATGTCTTTTAAATACACATCTTTTCCACTTTTATCTTTTCCAATAGGATCTTTGTATAAATCAACTTCCATATGACCTGCTAAGGCGTACGCAACGACTAATGGAGGAGATGCTAAATAATTTGCCTTAATATGTGGTGATATTCTTCCTTCAAAATTTCTATTTCCAGACAGAACAGACACGGCGTATAAATTCTCTTTTTCNATTGCTTTTACAATATTATCTTTAAGGGGACCTGAATTTCCTATGCAAGTAGTGCATCCATAACCTACAAGATTAAAACCTAATGCATCTAAATATTTATTTAAACCTGCTTTTTCTAAATAATCAGTTACTACTTGAGATCCAGGAGCTAAAGAAGTCTTAACCCATGGTTTAGTTTCTAATCCTAACTCTACTGCTTTTTTAGCTAATAACCCTGCCCCTATTAAAACATGCGGATTGGANGTATTAGTACAAGATGTAATTGCTGCAATTAAAATTGATCCATCCCTAATTTCAAAATCTGTATCATTTACTTTTGAGCTTTTTTGTATATCTCTGCCTGTAGCATCTTTAAAAGTNTTTTTAAATCCTAATGCTGCTTCGTTTAGCAATACTTTATCTTGAGGTCTCTTAGGTCCAGANATTGTTGGAACAACTTTAGACATATCTAATGAAATTTTATCTGTAAAATCTATATCTTGGCTGGCCCATAGACCTTGCTCTTTTGCATATTTTTCAACAATATTTATTGTTTCATTATCTCTTCCTGAAAATTTTAAATATTTTAAAGTCTCCTCATCAATGGGGAAAAATCCACATGTAGCACCATACTCAGGTGCCATATTTGCAATAGTTGCTCTATCTGCAAGACTTAAATTTTTTAAACCTTCGCCATAAAATTCTACAAATTTACCTACTACCCCTTTATCTCTTAACATTTTTACTACAGTTAAAACTAAGTCTGTTGCTGTTGTGCCTTCAGGTAATTTATTTGTAACTTCAAAACCAATAACTTCAGGTATTAACATTGAAATAGGTTGCCCAAGCATTCCTGCTTCTGCTTCTATTCCACCAACTCCCCAGCCTAAAACTGAAAGTCCATTAACCATAGTTGTATGACTATCAGTACCAACAAGTGTATCAGGAAATAAATAATCATTACCATTGGCACTTTCGGACCAAACAACTTTTGAAAGGTATTCTAAATTGACCTGATGGCAAATTCCTGTTCCAGGAGGTACAATTCTAAAGTTATCAAATGCTTGCTGTCCCCACTTCAAAAAAGAATATCTTTCTCCATTTCTTTGAAATTCTATATCTACGTTCTTTTCAAAAGAGTCTTTTTTTGCTGACTGATCAACTTGAACTGAATGGTCAATAACTAAATCTACAGATGATAAAGGATTTATTTTTTTAGGATCTTTATTTTTTTCTTTAACCGCTTCTCTCATAGCTGCCAGATCTGCAACTGCTGGTATGCCTGTATAGTCTTGTAATAAAACTCTTGCAGGCCTATATGCGATTTCTGTTGTTGATTTTTTTTCCTTCAGCCAATTTTTAATATCTTCGATTTGATTTTTTGTTACACTGATACCATCTTCATATCTAAGTAAATTTTCAAGTAGAACTTTTAATGATTTTGGTAATTTTGATATACCTTCTAAACCATTAGTTTCAGCTTTAGTTAAAGAATAAAATTTATAATTTTTTCCATTAACTTCTAAGTCCGAAAGTGAGTTATAAGAGTTTTTATTTCCTGGTTTCATATATTATANATAAATTGTTATAATGCTTAATAAAAGAAGCCCTGACATAACATAATTAAACGACTTTATAAATTTCTCATTTGTCGCGAATTTTCTAAGAAATTTACCGATAAAAGTCCAGCATGTAATACTTGTTGAAGAAAATAATAATGCCAGTAGTACAATTTGAATCGCATGATTAATATAATTTTCACCAGCTTCGATGTAGGTAGATACAATGATTACAGCAACGCTTACTCCCTTGGGATTTAGATATTGAAATAGAAATGTTTCAAAAAATTTTACTGGATTTTCTTTAACATCATCACTCGAACTAACTGAAAAAGCTATTTTATATGCAAGATAAATTAAAAATAATGTACCTAAATATTTTATAATTAATTGTATAAAAGGAAATATTTTAAAAATATTTATAAGCCCCACACATAAAAATATTACTAATGATGTAAAGCCGAGTGTAACACCGAGAATAAGTGGTATTGTTTTAGCTATACCAAAGTTAAATCCGGAATAAGAAGCAACCACATTATTTGGACCTGGCGTATAGGCTGTTACAAACCAAAATAAAGCGATTGAGAGTATTTCAGGATGCATAATTAGGCTATCGGTAATCCATTCTCAGCTTCTTGAGATGGATGAACCAATGTGACCTTGCCCTCAGAGTCAATAGAGCCCAAAAGTAAAAATTGAGATTTTACACCAGCTATATTTTTTTCAGGAAAATTACATACTCCAATAACTTGTTTACCAACTAAATTGGTTTCATCATAAAAATGTGTAATTTGCGCAGAGGAAGTTTTGACGCCTATATCTTTACCAAAATCAACCTCAACAACTAACGAGGGTTTTCTAGCCTTTTCATTTTTTTTTACTGAAATTACGGTACCCAGTCTTATATCTACTTTATCGAATATATCGTAGGTTATTTGTTCTTTCATTTTTTTAATATATAATTGATTATAATTATGAGTACAGAAAATAATAAATCTATATACGAGAATTCCTTAAANATTCTTAGTGATTTAATATCTTTTCAAACNATTTCGGGTGAAGATAATAATTCNTTGATCAATTATTGTGATGAAATTTTAAATAAACTTGGTGCCACTTCTTTTAAAACATTTGATGATGACAAAAAAAGAGTAAATTTATTTGCTACTCTTAAGGCAAAAAATAGCAANGGAAAGGCTCCAATTATTTTATCTGGTCATACAGATGTAGTTCCAGTTTCTAAAGGTTGGTCAACAGACCCTTTTAANGCTACAGTTAANGGNGACAAGCTTTATGGAAGAGGTTCTTGTGACATGAAAGGATTTATTGCATGTGTATTGGCNTATGCACCAATTTTTTCAAAGAGCAATCTTAATAGAGATATACATTTTTCTTTTACTTTTGATGAAGAAACTGCATGTATTGGAGCGCCAATTTTAATTAAAGAATTAAAAAAAAGGGGTTTTAATAAAGGTATTTGTATTGTTGGAGAACCAACAAACATGAAAATAATAGATGCTCATAAAGGAGCCTATGAATATACAACTTTCTTTGAAGGTTTAGCGGGACATAGTTCGCAACCTCATAAAGGAGTAAGTGCAGTTGAATATGCAGCTAAATATGTAAATAAATTAATTGAACTCAGACAAAAACTTAAAGATAGAGTTCCATCGAACTCTATATTTTCACCTCCATATTCTACTCTTTCTATTGGAGGAATTTTTGGTGGGATTGCGCATAATGTAATTGCTGACAAGTGTCACGTAAAATGGGAGACAAGACCTGTTGTAAAGGAAGATGCAATTTTTCTTAACTCTGAAATGGACAAATATGTTAATGATATTCTTCTACCAGAAATGAGAAAAGTTTTTCCTGACTCAAAAATCGTAAAAGAAACCATTGGTGAAATAATTGGATTTGATAGGAAAGAAAAATCTGAAGCATGCGAGTTCGTTTCAAGTATTACAGGAGATAATTCAAGAGAAGTAGTTTCATTTGGAACTGAAGCTGGATTATTTCAAGAAATTGGAATTAGTACTGCCGTTTGTGGACCTGGCTCAATAGAACAAGCGCATAAAATTGATGAGTTTATAAAGTTAGATGAAATATCAAAATGTTTAAAATTTCTTGATGGAGTAAAAGATAAATCTTCTAATTAAAAAATTAATTCCATCCACCTACTGATTTAACTTCTAAAAATTCGGTCAATCCTTCTGCTCCAGCTTCTCTACCAATTCCAGAATGTTTAAAACCTCCAAATGGCGCATCAACTGCTATACCAGCACCATTAACATCAACCATTCCTGATCTTAATTTTCTAGCTACTCTTTTTACTTTTTCAGGATCTTGAGTTTGAATATAATTAGTTAAACCATAAGGAGTATCATTAGCAATTTTTATTGCTTCTTCCTCTGTTTCAAATGGCATTACTGATAATACTGGGCCAAATATTTCTGTTTTAGCAATATCCATATCATTTTTTACATCAACAAAGACTGTTGGTTTTACATAATAACCTTTATCTAGTCCGCTAGGTTTTCCTGTTCCACCCGAAATTAATTTTGCTCCCTCGTCAATTCCTTTTTGTATTAAAGTTTGAATTTTATTATATTGTGTTTCTGATATTACTGGGCCTATATGATCGCCTTCTTTATTAGGATCATCAACTTTAAAATCGTTAGCGTATTTTTTAAGTCTTTCAACTGCTTCATCATACATTGATTTTTCAACCAACATTCTTGTTGGAGCATTACAAGATTGACCTGAATTTCTAAAACANCTTAATGCTCCTCTTTCAATAGCTTCAGGATCAGCATCTTTAAAAATTATATTTGCTCCTTTNCCACCTAGCTCTAAACTTACTCTTTTAAAATCTTTTGCAGCATTTTGTGAGATTAGAGCTCCTGCTCTTGTAGAACCTGTAAATGAAATCATATTAATATCTGGATGACTTGTTAAAGCATCTCCAGTAGTTGCGCCATCTCCATTGACCAGGTTAAATACACCAGGAGGAAATTTTGCTTCATCAATAATTTCAGCTAATATCATAGATGAAAGTGGAGCTAATTCAGATGGCTTAAGAACCATTGTGCAGCCTGCTGACAAAGCTGGNATTACCTTTAAACAAACTTGATTCATCGGCCAATTCCAGGGAGTAATTAATGCNCAAACACCCTTTGGTTCGTAAATTATTCTTTGATNNGGAGCATGCTCTCCTAAAGGTTTTTCAAATTCAAATTCTTTTAAATATCTTATAAATGATTTTATATGACTAGCACCAGTACCTGCCTGTAACTTCGTTGCAAAATCTTTTGGGGCACCCATTTCCATAGTGATAGCACTTGCGATATCAGCCCATCTTTTTTTATAAAGTACATAAAGATTTTCTAATAGTTTAATTCTTTCTTCTTTCGAACTAAAACCCCAGCTCTCGTAAGCTTTTTTTGCTGCAATCACAGCGTTATTCACATCATCTTTANTTCCAAGAGATATTTCAGCGCAACTTTTTTCTGTTGATGGGTCAATTACTTTGATGCTTTCTTTTCCTTTTGCATCAATCCACTCGCCATTAATATAGAATTTTTTTTTGTCAATCATTTGGGCAAAATATATTATCTGCTTATTTTTGCAAATAAATTAGTTAATTCATAGATAATAGTTGCTGCTGCTAAAGATGTAACCTCAGCATGGTCATATGCAGGTGCAACCTCGACTACATCTGCAGATATTAAATTTAATCCNGATAATCCTCTTAAAACATTTACCATCTCTCTACTCGTCATACCTGCAATTTCTGGTGTTCCAGTTCCAGGTGCAAAAGCAGGATCTAAAACATCTATATCAATNGACAAATAAAGTGGATTGCTACCTACTCTCTTTTTAATTCTTTCTGCAATTTTATCAGTACCCTGTGTTTGAAATTCATCACAATGAATTATTTTAAAACCAAAACTTTCATCATTTTTAAAATCATCTCTGCTATATAAAGGTCCTCTTATACCAACATGCATAGAAGCATCATCCAAAAATAAGTTTTCTTCTCTTGCTCTTCTAAACGGAGTTCCATGAGTATATGGTGCGCCCATATAAGTATCCCATGTATCAAGATGTGCATCAAAATGAACTAAAGAAACTGGACCTTTGTGAATTTTGTTTACTGCTCTTAGTAACGGGAAGGCAATTGTATGATCACCACCCATACTGATTATCCCTTTTGTTTTTTTCAACAAATTTAAAGCACCATCTTCTATTTGTTTAATTGCTTCATTGATATTAAATGGGTTGCAGGTAATGTCCCCTGCATCAGCAACTTGTTGAACTTTAAATGGCTCAATATCGTAATCTGGATGATAATTAGTTCTTAAATGTCTTGAAGCTTGACGAATACTTTGAGGACCAAATCTAGCACCTGGTCTATAACTTGTTCCTGCATCAAAAGGTATTCCAACTATTGCTATATCACATTCGTCTACATCTCTTAGCTCCGGTAATCTAGCAAANGTATTAGGNCCAGCAAATCTTGGTACTACTGTTCCACTTACTGGTTGGATTGGATCCTTATTTTTTTTAGTCATTCAATAAGATTATCGAAATTAAAACAATCCAAAAGAAAGCGTAGTAGTGTATGATATATTTTCTAGCAAAACGTTCTGATACTCTTTTATTTGATTTATCTTTTTTTTTCATAAAATAAATGTAACATATTATTTATATTTCTAATATGATCTAAATAATTTTCATGAAATTTTTTTCTTACTTCATATTAAGCTTTTTTTTAATTTTTCCAGCAAATTCTGATCAAATATATGAATTAATTAAAATTCCTAATTTAAAATTATATAAAATTGAAAATAATGGGTTAAAATATTTAAATCCTTCAAAGCCTTTTGTCGCTGGTGTTGGTATTAATAATGTATCATGCTCATCTTCAAAAAAACAAAATATTAACAAACAATATGAACAAATAATAAAAAATTTTAATATTTATAAGGGTGATTTTTTACAAAAAATAAATTTAAAATATATTGTTTTATGTAAAAACTTAAAAGTTTCAGAGATTTCTGCACTTGGTTTTGCTAACCCTGAAATGAAGACACTAATTTTCAATATTAATACTGACGAAAAACTTTTGGATAGAGTATTACATCATGAAGTATTCCATTTTATTCAGCACGGCAATGAAGATTTGTTTAATAGAGTTAATTGGGAAAAATTAAATGACTCTAATTTTAAATACCAGGATTGTTCAACCTGTACAGAAAAATTAGGTCTTAATTATAGTAATAGTAATAATGGTTTTTTGACTGATTATTCAATGTCTACACCTTATGAGGATATGGCTGAAGTTTACTCATTTATGATAACAAATAAAAACTTATTAATTAAAAGATCAAAGAAGGATGCTGTTATAGAAAAAAAAATAGGTTTTATAAAAAAATATATTTCTAAANTTGAAAACAGTATTGAATAATNANAATGATTACAAAAATAAAACAAACTAAATTAGAAAAATATCTAATATTTTTTATCGTATTTTTAGCTATATTTAGTTTTGGATCATTATTTATTTTAAAAAATAAATGTCTGTTTATCAAAACTTACGATCCTAATAATTTAGTTCTTAGTAACAAAGAAAATATTGCAGTTTTAAATGTTCCCTGTGGTAATGTTATTATTGAGCTCTACCCTAAATTATCACCCAATTCTGTTAAAAGATTTAAAATGTTAATTAGATCAAAAGAATATAATAATGTTGCATTCCATAGGGTAGTTAAAGATTTTTTAGTACAAGCAGGAGATCTAAAGTTTGGTAAAAAAAATAATATAAATTATACCTACCTTGGTACCGGGGGATCAAAGTATGGTCAAATTAATTCAGAAATTAATAAACCATTTAAATTTGAAAAAGGAAGTGTTGCTTTAGTTAGAAAAACTGAAATGAATACTGAAGATAGCCAATTTTTTATATTATTAAATGACGCTCCACTTTTTGAAGGCGAGTATACACCAGTTGGAAAAGTTTTATATGGTTTAGATGCCCTTAAAAAAATAAAGCATAATAACAAGTCTGAATATGTTTTAAGACCTGATTTTATTAATAATTTTTATATTTTAGGAAATTAATTCAGTTTTAATTTTCAGATTTAAGTTTGTCTGCAGCCTTTTTAAAACCTATTAAATTTGATTGAATTACCAATGGTTGGTTTGTTGCATATCCCAAAACTTCTATCTCTAATAATTTTCCTGAAATAAAATTTTTATATACTTTATCATATACGTCATCCATATTAGAATTTTCTGAACCTTTTGAAACAAATACAAGACATCCTATTTGTTCACAACTTGACCAAGCAAGATTTACTTCTTCTTTATCATCAAATCTTAGCGAAAGCTTTTTTTTTAAATCTATACCTAGGGGTGATATTATTGTTATTAATTGAACTTTATTTTTTTTATCATCTATAAAATTTGTATATGTTACAGAAAAATTTATATTTGTATTTTGAATTCTAATTGTTTGGCTTACCTCACAATTTTTATTCTTTCCACTCTCAACGCACTGATAAGTCCAGTTATCATATTGTTGTGTTGTAACTTTTGGTGGAGANTTTTCCTCAGCTATAACTAGCTTTGATAAAGTTAGTATAATTATAAAAAAAAAAATTATTTTTTTCATTAAAAGTCTTTTCTTAAAGTAATGAGAGTTCTATCATTCCATCTTAATCCGTCAACATCCAATCCATTGGTATCTTCTCCTGAATTGCCCATTATTTTCTGTGAGTGAGAAATTTGTACTGTAAATAAATTAAATACAGAAATATCAGTTGCAACTCCCCATCCTTTTAAAGCATATTTATTTTTAAGATATTTATTTGTTGAATTCCAACCAACCCACTTATCTTTATGTAAACGAATTTTTCCATAATCATAAAAAAGTGTTGTTGGTAAATTAAAAAAACTNCTTTTTAATTCTATGCCAGTTACAAAACCTGCATCTCCAGCTCCTTCGCTTGATGCATATGCCCTTACGCCACTAGGTCCGCCTAGAGTTAATTGTTCAGCTCCATCTAAGTTATCAGCCGCTAATTGACCGTTAAATTTCAACAACATATTTGTTTTATCAGTAATTTTTTGAAGTCGATTATAATTAAAGATGGCTTTAAGATTTCTACCATTGTTATCAGCTCCTGCTTGATCAGTAATGAAATTTGCAGAATTATCAGATACATCTAGCTTGCCTAATGTAAATCCAAAGAGTCCATAATTCACACCACCACCCAATTTAGTATCTGTAAAGTCATACCCAAAATTCATAGTGGCTTTGGTCATATCTTTATTGCTGTTATTTCCTGTGCTTAAATTATTAACGTAATCATTTCTAGATATTAAAAAAGTTGCATTGAGGTTTTTACTTAATTTTTCAATTAATGGTCTGGTTAAAGTAAAATTATATTCTGTTGAATATCCTGATGGTAATGTCGAGTCGAATGGTGCTGAAAGTTTATATTCCATTTTTGAAAGTCTTAATGTACCTTGCATACCATTATACCCCATTGGAAATGAAGTAGACATCGCGTAATAATTTGACTCTTCAGATTGTTTACCATCAATAAAGTTATTTCCTGTTGCAACATTTGTAAAAGAAAACCTCTCCCCCAAATTGAATAAACCATCCATATTTATTGTATTTGTTATTTTTCCTGTTCCAGATGATCTAGATCCTGTATTGTCAGCTAAAGAAGATCCAGAGATTGTTTTTGTATTACTGGCAGTAACAATTACATCTGTTTCACCGAACTTTTTACCTTCCTCTAACTGAGCTATTGCATTAATTCCAGGTGTTCTATTAAAGTTTCTTATATTCTTATCTAGCTGCGAAATATTTAAACCACCCCCGTCTTCAACCTTATAAAGTATTTTGAGTCTTATTTTTTCTTTAGATATATTTAA
>NZKC01000071.1 GCA_002692475.1 Candidatus Pelagibacter sp. | reverse complement strand
AGCTTTAGTTGACCTAGACAAGATGACTCATGAAGATGCAGCTAAAAAATGGTTAGCTGATAATGAGTCAGTTTGGAAAGCTTTTACCAAATAAGGTAAAGAACAATTAAATCTTTAAATCTCTCCCAACTATGTTGGGGGGGATTTTTTTTTAAAGTAAAATTTAATGATAAAATATTTTTTATTCATATTCGTTAGTTTATTTTTTTTTAATCAAACTCTAGCAAAAGATGTAAGTATAAAAGAAAATATTGATCTTGTATTTTTTTGTAATTTAGAAAAAAAAATAATTAAGAATTCGATGCATAACTATCGAACTTATTTAGCTGAAGAATTAGACTCAGAAAAATTAATTAAACTAAAAATAAAATCAGAACAACCAGATTATCTTTCTATAGAAGGATTATCAAAATTTTTTTCAAACCCATTGACAGCTCTAAATGTAAAAGTTGTAAGTAAAGATGTAGTTTTGTTTAAATCAATTGATGAAAAAAATAATTATTCAGAGTCTGGTATAATAACAAAAAAAACAGGTGAATTGATCCATGAAATTACAAAAAATATAAAAAGTAATAACTTGGAAAAATATATTTCTATATATAAATGTATTAGGCATGAATAAAAAGTCTGATTTTTTTTTGGTTATTTTTGTGTAAAGTATGATTATGAAAAAATATCTCTTCAGCATAATTTTAAGTTTATTAATTACGTCAGTCGCTTTGGCACGTAGTACTGGATGCAAAGAGGGAAATTGTGAAAATGGTTTTGGTAAATGGGTTTATACAGATAAAACTACGTACGAAGGAGAATGGGTAGCAACAAAAAAAAATGGCCAAGGAGTTGAAACTTGGCCTAATGGATACATTTATAAAGGTGAATTTAAAAATAGTCTGTGGAGCGGAATGGGTGTTTTAACTTTTCCTGATGGTTCAACTTATGAAGGTGAATGGAATAAAGGATTTATGAATGGAAAAGGGACTTTTACCTCTTCAGATGGAACACAGAAATCAGGCATATGGAAAAATGGAAAGTTGCTAGAGTAAATGCCAAAAGTAAATTATCTAAATAGAATTAAGGAATTTCCAGAGGCTATTAAACAGTTTGGAGGTTTAGTGTTAATAGTTATTGTCATATTTTCTTCTTTTTCTGTTTTAAATATTATGTTTGGTGGGGGTGATGAATTGGTAAGAAAAATGAAATTAGAGGAAGAAAGAATCGCTAAAGAAAAAAAATTAAGTGAATTAATATCCAAACTTCCTTCTGGAATATTAGTAACTTTTGATGGAACAGATCATCATAGATTAACAGATGATGTTTATGAACAGGTTTGTAAAGCAACAAAATTAATACCTCAAAGAGCAATTATGGGTGCTAATTTTTTAAATTTTAGAGCACATGAAATTTACACAATTAATGGTAACAAAATTGATGAGACATTTGTTAAGTGGGATGAGGAAGCAAATAAGTGTTTTGCTGGCTTTACGGTGAGTGGAAATAATGTTGGAGTTGATGAGTCAATAACAGTTAGTGGTGAAGCATTGAGTTTTTTAAGTACAGGAATTGATACAAGAGTTTATTACATTAAAAATTTTTAGGAAGGNANNNTANGAATATTATGGATTTAANTTTATCTTAATTTCATATAACTTNATTANAATTTATGTCTGANCCAGTAATCAAATGTGAAAATGTNTATAAAATNTTTGGAGCAAANGCTNAAAANATGCTTNAAGANTCAAATGGCAATGTTGATGCTAAAACCTTTCAAGAAAATGGATGTATTGTAGGAGTTAATAATGCTTCATTTGAAGTTTCAAAAGGAGAAATGTTGGTTGTTATGGGTTTATCTGGTTCAGGTAAATCAACATTATTAAGATGCATTTCAAGATTAACTGATGCGACAGGTGGAAAAATTTTTATAGAAGGTCAAGATTTATTACAATTAAAAAACAAAGATCTTATTAACTTAAGAAGAAATAAAATGGGTATGGTTTTTCAAAGCTTTGCTTTACTTCCCCATAAAACTGTTATCGAGAATATTGCGTTCCCTCTTCAAATTAAAGGTGTAAAAACTGAGGACAGTATTACTAAAGCAATGGATATGGTGAAGCTGGTTGGACTCGATGGAAGAGAGAATTATTTTCCAAGAGAACTTTCTGGAGGACAACAGCAAAGAGTAGGGATTGCTAGATCGTTAGCAGTTGAGCCTGATATATGGTTTTTAGACGAACCTTTTTCAGCTTTAGATCCACTAATTAGAAAAGAAATGCAAGATGAGTTTTTAAGACTTCAAGAAAAGTTACAAAAAACAATTATGTTTATAACACATGATTTTGATGAAGCTTTAAAACTTGCAGACCGTATTGCGATAATGAAAGATGGTATAATTGAGCAGTTAGACACACCTGCAAATATAGTTCTAAATCCAGCTACTGAATATGTAAGAAAATTTACAGAAGAAGTACCAAGAGAGAAAGTTTTATTAATTGAGGATGTTATGGATAAATCTAGGGATAACCTTGGAGATTTAAAGGTTTCAAAAGATGAAATTATTGAGAATGTTGCCGAAAAAATTCTTACACAAGAAAAGGTGGTAGCTGTAATAAATAAAAATAATGAAATAATAGGTTCTATAAACCCGGCTAAAATAATTAATACAGTTTTTGGAAGAAGAAAAAATAATAATTGATCATGGAACTTTTAAAGAAATATCCAAAAACTTTTCAATGGTTATTTTTATTAATTGTATTTTTTGCTTTGTGTTTTGCAATTGATGTTCCTGAAACATACAAGTTCATTAGGGGCCAAGCAGAATTTGTTAAAGATCCTAATCAAAGTAGTTACGTATTTTTAGGCAAAGAAGTAAGATATTATGCTTTTGATGTCTTCTGGAGACTGCCTCCGTTACTTGGATGGTTACCCATTTGGATTAATGATTCATTATTTTTTTTAATGAACGAATGGATGCCAATTGAAGTTTGGAATGAAGATACTCAAGAATTTAAAAGTCGTCCTATTATTTTACAAATTAGCAGAAATTTAACTGCATTTATGACTTTTTTAATTGAATTAATAAGAGAGATTTTATTAGGAGGCCTCGAAACTATAGTTGCTTTTACTAGTTGGGACTGGATAGATAAAAACCCATGGGCTGAATTACCAGGATTGCNCTGGACTATTGTTGCGGCAGGTGCAGCATTACTTTCGTATAAGTTAAGTGGTAAAGGCCTAGCTTTGTTTGCTGGTATAACTATGGTTTATATTTCTGTTTTTGGACAATGGAAACCATCAATGCAAACTCTTTCATTCATATTAGTTGCTGCTCCATTATCTTTTATTTTTGGTTTAGGATTAGGGATAGCAGCTTTTAAAAGTAAGCGTGTTGAAAAAGCTTTATATCCAATATTATTAGTCATGCAGACAATGCCGCAATATGCTGTGTTGGTTCCCGCGTTAGTTCTTTTTGGAGTTGGTGATCATGCTGCAGTAATTATTACTATGGTCGTAGCAATACCACCAATGATATTATTAACTTTATTAGGTTTAAGAGCGGTACCACCAGAGGTTATTGAAGCAGGCAGAATGAGTGGATGTAATAATTTTCAATTAATGTTTAAAGTATTAATCCCAACTGCTAGGAGAGATATTTTAATTGGAGTAAATCAAGTCATAATGGTTTGTTTTTCGATGGCAGTTATTTCAGCATTTATTGGAGCAAAAGGTTTGGGATTTAATTTATTGTTAGCATTAAACCAATTAAATATTGGATTAGCCCTGGAGGCAGGCTTGTGTATTAGTTTAATTGCAATTCTATTGGATAAGATGTCTTTAGCATGGGCAAATAAACAAACAGATTATTTTGGTAATCTTACTTTTTATCAAAGAAACAAAAATCTTTTATTTTTTGGTGCTACAGTCATTATTGGAATAATACTAGCTTATGTTGGAACTTTTGTATTCAAAGGTACATTTAATTATTTATTTGAAATTCCACATAATAAAGGATTATCTACTGCTGATTTTTGGAATAAAGGGGTAGATTGGATTTTTGATACTTTTTTCATTTATATTAAAGCATTCAACACATGGTTAATTCAAGACGTGTTACAGCCAATGAGAGCTTTGTATTTAAGAATGCCTGCAATAGCTACAATAGTTTTAGTTGTAGGCGCAGGATACCTAATTGGTGGTTTACGTTCAGCGTTAGTAGTTTGTGCTTTAACTTTATTTATCGCCTTAAGCCCATGGTGGGATAGAGCTTTAGTCACTACATATATGGCAACCTTTGGAGTTATCATTTCTTGTATAATTGGATTTACTGTAGGAACTTTATGTTTCCAAAATAAAAATTCAGCAAACTTTATGTTGGGTGTTTGTGATATTTTTCAAACATTCCCATCTTTTGTATATTTAATTCCTGTAATGATGTTGTTTGGTATAACTGATACATCTGTGCTTATTGCAGTTATAGTTTATGCAACGATACCCGCAACAAGATATACAATTGAAGGACTAAGAAGTGTTCCAGCTGGTTTACATGATGCTGCAACTATGTCGGGTGTAAATAAATTTCAAAGACTGACTAAAATAGAATTTCCTCTAGCATTTCCACATATGATGCTTGGGATAAATCAAACGATTGTATTTGCTTTGTTCATGGTAATAATCGGAGCATTTATTGGAACAGAAGATTTAGGACAATATATTCTAAAGGCACTATCAGATAAAAAAGGTGCAGGAATTGGATTAACGCTTGGTATCTGTGTAGCTTTTATAGCTTTGATATTTGATAACTTAATTAGAGCGTATGTTCAAAAAAGAAAAAAACACCTGGGTATTGATTAATATAAGATTATTTATCTAAAAAAGTTTTTGATGAATCATCCATGGCAGTAGCCCATGGAGTATGATGAATAGGAGCTACAGATCCAGTTACTGGAGACGAAAAAGATTTATTTCTGTAAGTTGAAATATCCTCAACTTTGTGATGCTCCCATTCTTTAAAGTGTTTTCTAATTAACTCAAAGTCAATTTTTGGATAATCAGTCATTTCATGAAGTTCNTTTGTATACTCAGTTTGAAAATCAATCATTTGATCTGGATTTTCTAATTTTTCTTCCATCGCTACCCACTTATTAATATCTTTNTCAATTTCATTATTGTTTGGTAGTTTAATTTTATTCAATATTAAATCTCGAGCAAACCAAGCTTGACAATCAAACATATTAAATGTGTGAAACTGATCTTGCATTCCAAGATATAAAAGTTTTTGATTATCCTGCCACACAACACCCTTATATAACTTTGGTGGATAAAGCCTGTTACCAGTTTTTAATTGTAAGCTTTCCTCTAAAAATGGAAAATGATGTAAATAACCAGTACATAAAATTACAACGTCAGCTTCTTGTTCATTACCATCTTTAAAAACTGCTTTTTTACCTTCCAATCTATCTAAATAATGCACTTCTCTCATTCCTTTAGGCCATTTAAATCCCATAGCATTATGCCTGTATCCTATTGTAACACTTTTTGCTCCATACTTATTACACTGAAGCGCAACATCTTCTGCTGAATAACTACTTCCTAAAACTATCACATTTTTATCTCTAAATTCTTCAGCATCTCTAAAGTCATGAGAATGCATAATTCTTCCTGGAAAAGATTTCATACCTTTGTATTCAGGAATAAATGGTACAGAAAAATGCCCAGTAGAAACAACTACATAATCAAAATTTTCCCTTAAAATTTTATTATTAACTTTATCTTGGTAACTAATCTCAAATTTTTCATTTTTAAATGTTGTATTAACTACTCTTGTATTAAATTTTATTTTACTTTTTAAATTTCCCCCACTTACTCTTCCAATTATATAATCGTGCAAAACTTCTCTAGGTGGGAATGATGGAATTGGCTTTCCAAAATGTTCATCAAAAGAGTAATCAGCAAACTCTAAACATTCTTTAGGTCCATTTGACCAAAGATATCGATACATGCTATTTGGAACAGGGTCTCCATATTGATCTGAGCCTGTTCTCCAGCTATAGTTCCATAAACCACCCCAATCTTCTTGTTTTTCAAAACAAACTATTTCAGGAATTTTCTCACCATTTTTTTCAGCTTGCTCGAATGATCTTAACATTGATAAACCACACGGGCCTGATCCGATTATCGCAACTTTAGTCATAAAATTGTTAGTATTAAAATAAATTTATAAATAGACTTTACTAATAAAATAGTAAAAATTAAAATGAAATAATATTTTCAATGAAAAAATTTATTATCTCCATAGATCAAGGAACAACCTCTAGTAGAGCTATTTTATTTAATTTAAAAGGCAAACCAGTATTTACGGCTCAGACTGAATTTACTCAATATTTTCCTAATGATGGCTGGGTAGAACATAATCCAGAGGAAATTTGGAAGACAACTATAAAAGTTTTAAAACAAGTAATTCAAAAAAGCAAAATACTGAAAGGAAAAGTTTTAACTATAGGAATTACCAATCAAAGAGAGACAACTATATTATGGGATAAAAAAACTGGCAAAGCAGTTTACAATGCAATTGTCTGGCAAGATAGAAGAGCATCTGAATATTGTAAGAAACTTATAAAACAAAAAAAAGAAACAATTATTTATAATAAAACGGGATTACTTATTGATGCATATTTTTCTGCAACAAAAATTAAATGGATCATTGAAAATGTACCAAAAGCTAAAGAGTTAATTAAAAAGAAAAGGCTATTGTTTGGAACTGTAGATAGTTTTTTATTATGGAAGCTCACTAATGGTTCAAATCATGCTACAGATGCTACTAATGCAAGTAGAACTATGTTGTTTAATATTTCTACAAATAAATGGGATGATCAAATTCTAAAAATGTTAAATATTCCAAGAGATATATTGCCTACAGTAAAAGATTGTGCAGCTAATTTTGGTCATACTGATCCAAGTCTTACAGGAAAATCTTATCCTATTACTGGAATTGTTGGAGACCAACAGTCAGCAACTATTGGTCAATGTTGTTTTGAACCAGGCTCTCTTAAAAGCACTTATGGAACTGGTGCATTTGTTCTCTTAAATACAGGCAGTAAAAAAGTTTATTCAAAAAATAGATTATTAACTACAATAGGTTATAGAATTAATGGAAAGACGACATATGCTTTAGAAGGATCTATATTTATTGCTGGAGCAGGAGTTCAGTGGTTAAGAGATAAGTTGAAATTTGTTAAAAAAGCATCTGATACAGAAAATATTGTTAAATCATTAAGTTCAAATAATGGAATTTATTTAGTTCCAGCTTTTACAGGTTTAGGAGCACCTTATTGGAATGTAAATGCAAGAGGAGTTTTATCTGGGTTAACTAGAGACACTGGGCCTAAAGAAATTATAAGAGCAACAATAGAGTCTGTTGCCTATCAAACCTATGATTTATTTGAGGCTATGAGAAATGACGGATTAAAGCCAAAATTAATAAAAGTTGATGGTGGAATGGTAAAGAACAATTGGTTTTCTCAATTTTTGTCAGATATTATAAACACTAAAGTTATGAGGCCTAAAGTTGATGAAACAACTGCTTTAGGAGCTGCCTTTATGGCCGGTCTTCAAATTGGAGTCTATAAATCTTTAAAAGATATTTCTAAAAATTGGAAAGTTGATAAAAGTTTTAATCCTAAAATAAAACCTATTATAAGAAAAAAACTTATAAGTGGATGGAATGTAGCTATAAGAAAAACTTTAACTTAATTTCAATTATAAATTGTAATTTAGAATTTAGAACAAGGTAATTGACAAATAAAAGACAATTAATTTTGACATTGTTACCCAATTTAGTTTTAATAGGCTACTTAAATTAATCAATAAAGAGGAGAGAAGATGATTAAGACATTAAAAACTATTTTTACTGTTGCATTTACATTTTCAATTGTATCTATTTCTTCTGCATTAGCCGACGGACATGCTGCTGCAATTAAGAAATGGTCAAACGGTGAGTTTAGTTTATCTGCTTTATCTGCAAAAGATAGAGAGAAGGAACTAAATTGGTTTCATAATGCTGCTAAGCCATTCAAAGGAATGACTTTAAAAGTAGTATCTGAAGGTATACCAACTCACGTGTACGAGTCTAAGACTCTTACAAAAGCATTTGAAGAGATAACAGGCATCAAAGTCCAGCACCAAATTATAGGTGAAGGTGATGTGGTAATGGCAGTACAAACACAAATGCAGACAAACGTAAGTATTTACGACGCATATGTTAATGACTCAGACTTAATTGGTACGCATGCGCGTATGCAGCAAGCTGTGAATTTAACTGATTGGATGAAAGGTGAAGGTAAAGCCGTTACTAATCCAATGTTGGATTTAGATGATTTTATAGGACTGCAATTTACAACAGGTCCAGATGGAAATCTTTACCAACTACCAGACCAACAATTTGCTAATCTTTATTGGTTTAGAAAAGATTGGTTTGACAGACCTGAAATCCAAAAAGCATTTAAGAAAAAATATGGTTATGATTTAGGTGTTCCAGTAAA